>JBBTWB010000070.1:0-1151 GCA_038078635.1 Patescibacteria group bacterium
AATGCAGAATCTCAGGTGGCAACAATAGTTGCAGTCTTGAAGGTTATGACAAGGGAAGGAAAAACTCTTTCTCAAGTTCTTAACGAACTTAAAAGAAGTTTTGAATCAGGAGAGTTTAACTATGAGGTAAATAATGCCCCTGAAATCCTCGGTGCTTTAAAAGAGAAGTATTCAGATGGAGAACTTAGTGAATTAGATGGAGTTGCTATTTCTTATCCAAATTGGCGGTTTAGTGTCCGAACATCAAACACAGAACCATTACTCAGGCTAAACGTTGAGTCGCTTGATCAAACCATAATGGAGCAAAAAAGAGACGAACTAAAAGCAGAAATTGAAAGAATTTCCAAAACTGCCGTTTCCTCCAACCACTAATATGTCAAAAAAATTAAATGTCGTTCTGGAAGCTGCTAAGCTAGGCGCAGACCACGCTCTTAAATATTTTGATAAAGACATCAAAGTTGAATATAAAAAAGACAATACCCCAGTAACTATCGCAGATAAAGAAGCAGAACAGATAATCAGAAAACAAATTCTGGAAAGTTTTCCTAATTCAAAATTTGTAGGAGAAGAGGGTGGAGGAAGTATTAAGCAAGAGGACTATTTTGTTATTGATCCAATTGATGGAACAAGACACTTTACCAGAGGTATTCCTTCATGGAGGGTATTAATCGCTTATTGCGAAAATGAAGACATAAAGTTAGGCGTAAGCTATAGTCCATTCAACCTCGGGACAGCATGGTCGGAGAAAGGAAAAGGTACGTATGTCGACGGAAAAAAATCACATGTTTCAAGTATAAACACTTTAGCCAACGCGCTTATGTGCCATGGAAATCCGAAGTATTTAAATCCTAACCAACAGCAAAAACTTCTTAATCTTATCTTGTCTTGTGGCTCATCTAGGAGCTTTGATACAGGCTACGCCCAATTCCTCGTTGCTAATGGGAAAATTGATATTAGCGTTGACGGATATGGAGAAATTTGGGACATTGCTCCATACAAGCTCATGGTAGAAGAGGCCGGAGGAAAATTAACTAATCTTGAAGGAAAAGAATGGACGTTTGAAGACAAGGGCTGCATAGCTACTAATGGACTTTTGCATGACGACGTGGTAAAAATATTAAATAAATGAGTGAAAAGATTGTTAATTGCGA
>JBBTWB010000071.1:0-1171 GCA_038078635.1 Patescibacteria group bacterium
CCTTGACACGCGGGGAAGGGAGTACAATAGGGCTCATGAAATCCTCATATCGTTTTAGTCCAATACAAGATAAAAAAGGCTTATTCCAAGCTCTGGAGTATATTCATTTTGAATCATTTCGGATTTGTAGAAACAATTTAGGGTATATACTGCCGGTTACAGGGAATATCGGAATTTTTTGCCATTATGATGATGAATTTGAAAAGCTGACGGAAATAAGAAAGGAACTCACCGATGCAACTGTCAATTGGAATCAGAAATACTACCGATTACATACTCCAATTACAATTCGCGCGAAAAATGGCATGCCCAAGACTACATACACATTTCTCTATGTCCGCAAACCCGATATTACTCACCCTCAAGTTGGCGACCTAGATTTTTATATGGAACCAGATAAATATAATGCATTGAAACAATCCCTGTTAGTCGAGAAGGTTAAAAAGGGCGTAAAAATACTTGATCGGTCTGATTTGGATTTAGTTGAGTTATCTGATCCACAAAGCGATGTGGTTGCATTCATAGGATCATATAATCTGCCCGAAATAACCACTCAGCCTTGACACCGAAATAAGTTAATAGTATTATCCATTTAATTATGTCGGAAGGCGAACAATCAATTGGAAGGGGATCTTCAGAGCCAGGTACGTTAGGACAAGATTCAGACGAGACCTACTATATACACATAGGTGGCCCATTTTCTTTAGCAGTTAAAGACCCAGAAGTAGCTAGGCAGTGGGCAGTAGCGGATCTAGTTGCTAAGATAGGTTTGCCTTCTAAGTTTGCATTAATTGGGTCAGGAGGGATAAGATCGCAAAGATCTGAAGCTACTCCGTTAGTCCACAAAGAACAGCCCGCACAATCTCCTGGTTCAATAGATATTCCTCAAGAAATTCTCCAGCCTTGACACAAATATTTCTGTTCTTTTTCCCGCAAAAAGAACCAAAAGTTCTCGTCAAGTCTTGTTTCGTGCTTTCAAAATCTCATTCGCTTTTCGGGTAATTTCACCCCTTCCTCGACAAGTTTGCGAGGAATTCCCCTGATGCGCTCAGTTCGCAAAACTTAACGGCCTTTGTTTCAGCGCTCGCAGTAATTGAAAAACTAGCATGTAAGTTTCTATGGAGAGAGATTTATGGTTTAGCGAAATGAGTCTCACATGTAGACTTATCAA
>JBBTWB010000072.1:0-1803 GCA_038078635.1 Patescibacteria group bacterium
CTATATTATCCGCCTAAGGAGAAAAACGTGCCGGATATTTTTATAGGAGAGGACCGAAAACCAGAAGTTAAACCTGAAGAAATAAAAATTAAACCGTCGGATAAAGCAGCTGATGAAACTCAACACGTAAAAACTCATTCAAAACACAGACATTCTCATATCTTTTCCGCGTATTGCGCAAATCCTCCAAGGGAAGTAGTTTTCGCAAATAGCGGAGACAACGAAGAACTCTTACTCTTTTTAAGAAGACATTTTATAACAAATCTCCCGTGGATCTTAAAAGCCCTGGCCTTGGCAATTATTCCAATAATCCTTGAGATATTTAACAGTTTCGGCCTGTTTTCTATTCAGTTTTTAACAACTCCTGATAAAACAATCATTTATTTCTTCTATTATTTCTTTATATTCGGCGGATATATATTCGTTAACTATGTTACGTGGTTTTACAATATTTCCCTTGTCACTAATGAGAGAATAATAGACATTGACTTTTCAGACGTAGTATTTGAGAATGTGTCTGCTACCAAATTGTCCCAGATAGAAGATGTCACTTATTCGCAAATTGGAGTATCCCGTTCTTTATTCGATTATGGGGACGTTTTAGTTGAAACAGCAGCTTCTACTAATGAATTTGAATTTGCCTCGGTTCCCCATCCTGAAGAAGTTATAAAAGTCATTGATAGTTTGATCGGAAATAGAAGACATGCTTGAACAAATAACTGCTCTTTTAGGGGATTATCTTTTGAAAATAGGATTTCTTATTCTGGACGGCTTTCTTGTGGTTTTTCTCTTTGTTGTTTATAAACAAGCCCTGGCGATGCGGAGAGTAATAAACGATAACGGAACTTCAGGCTTGATAAATATTGTCGCATTAGCTAATATAGTCATTGCAATTTCAATTTTTGTTGCTGCCCTGATAATATTGTAATTTTTATTTCTCAAATCCGGAGGATTTGAAGAGGAGAATCCAGCGAAATGTTGAAATCCCGATTTAATCGGGATGAAAACGCAAAGCTGAGATTCGACGAGACGACATGGCAGAAACAAATTTAGCATTTTCTAAAATTGTATCGACTCCGACACCTACAGCCTGGTCTCAGGCATACAGCGCAGGACGCCTCTTTGCTGCTCTGTCTCTTCAAATCAATATAATTCCCCAAGAAGGCGAAGAACACCTAAACTCAATCGGGAAAGATTTAATCTCTACTCTTGAAAGTGAGTTCTTCACAATTGAAAATAAAGATCTTGATTCAATCAAGCAGGCAATCCTAACAACCACAGCAAGAATTAAAGAAGGAGTTACATCATCTCTTGTTGTCTGTTTCCTAACTGACAACATCTTATATCTCTTTGCAACAGGAGGCGCTAAGGCAGTACTCAAAAGAGGAGACAAGATCGGCACAGTTTTAGAAGGAGAGGAAAATTCTTTAAATATTAAATCAGCATCGGGCTATGTTCAGGAAGGAGATATTATAATTTTACAGACAAAGCCTTTCCTGGGGGTTATAACCTCCTCTACTCTAGCAAGTTCACTTGACAATAATAATCCTGACGACATAGCCGAGGATCTTGCTCCGCGCGTACACGAAAAAGGAGACGGTGGAGCTGCCGCAGTAATTTTAAATTATAAAGATATGCCAATTCCTGAAGGGAGCATAGCTGAGCAGGAAGAAATTGGAAATGTAAATGATGAAGCTCCTGTAGAAGGGGATGAAGATATCCCTGAAAAAGAAGCTGTTGCAAATGATAATGAACATCCGCTACCCCAACCTACTTCAGCAGAAGCTCTTGATATTCCTGAAA
>JBBTWB010000072.1:1903-3058 GCA_038078635.1 Patescibacteria group bacterium
GGCTCTATGAAAAGGCTTGGCAGACAACGGAGAATAATTCTGGTAATAGCAATTATCTTAATTGCCTTAATTCTTGTAACTGCTTTCTTAGCAATTGGGAATAAAGGCGGTTCTCAAAATCAACAAACATTCGATAGTGTCTATAACGGCGCGCAAACCAAATTCGATGAGGGAGAAAATCTCAAGGGTCTTAACGCAAAATTAGCTCAGCAAAGCTTTAAAGAAGCACAAAAAATTATAACTGATAGCCAAAGCAAGTTTACAGATTCAGATCAAAAACAAAAGCTGGATGATTTATTAGCTAAAGTAAATAGCGAGCTTGAAAATACATCAAGCGGTGAAAAAGTTGAAGCAAAAGAAGTGAGTGCGGCAGATTCTAAAATGCTCTCTTACGAAATAAATAATCCCAATGCAACATATTTTACAGAAAATGATGACAATGTTTATTTCCTTGACGGAAGCGGAGTAACAAAAGTTGATAAAGGAAATGATAAGAAAAGTGTTGTTATTAAAAAAAGCTGGAAAACAGACGGCGGAATCGGACTTTTTGGATCAAACGTTTATGTTTTGGATAGAAATGATGGAATATTAAAATTTGTTGCCACAACTGATACTTTTAGTAAAACCAATTATTTCGGAGACGAATCTCCTGATTTTAGTGACTCTATGGCTATGGCAATTGACGGATCAATTTATGTTTTAAACAAGGATGGAACGATTGATAAATATACAAAAGGTAAGAAGGACACGTTTTCTATTTCTGGCCTAGACAAACCTTTATCTTCCGCAACAAAAATCTTTACAAATGAAGATGCTTCCAATATTTATGTGCTTGATAACGGCAATGCAAGGGTTGTAGTAATCGACAAAGACGGCAAATTTAAAACTGCCTATTCAGCTGATGTAGTAAAAAACGCAAAAGATCTTGAAGTTTCGGAAAAAGATAAGAAAATCTTCGTGTTGTCCGGCGGAAAAGTTTGGGAAATAGCAATCAAATAACCTCAAAGAATTTTACATTTAACCTCTTTTGTCCTATGATAACCTCAAGAAAACGAATAGCTACATGGCCACATAGCTCAATAGTCAAAACAATGACTATGTAACCATTCAACTATTTTAGCTATTTTAATTTTTATGAAAATTACTAATAAACGC
>JBBTWB010000073.1:0-3409 GCA_038078635.1 Patescibacteria group bacterium
CAAATCAACATCCACCCCTGTTGCTTGTTCAAATGCGCGGATATTTCTTCCTTCTTTTCCAATAATTCTTCCTTTTATTTCTTCGTCCGTAATCCTAACTATTGAAACCGTGTACTCGGGGATATAATTAACAGCTCCGTGACGCATAGAATCAACCAAAATTTCCTGAGCTTTTTTGTCAGCTGTACGCTTTGCTTCTTCTTCTCTTTCTTTAATAATCTTTGCTAGAGTTTGAGTTTCTTTTTCCTCGATTTCTGAGATTAGTTCACGCGTTGCCTCCTCCGTAGTTAACCCTGAAGTCTTTTGGAGTTTTTCTATATATTCTTCTTTTTTCTTTGCAATCTCTTTTTTCTCGTGATCAAGTTCTTCCCTCTCTTTTTCGATTTTTTCCTGTCTTTCAATTAATTTTTTTTCTAAATCCAGTAGACTAGAATCTGTTGTTGCCATAGTTTATTGTGCAAGAAGAAACCGCGTCAAGCGCGGGGAATTAATATCCTATCAAAATGAGGTTTAAATAAAATTTCATAACCTACATTGACAATTTTCTTCTTGTCTTGCAAACAGTATAGCATTTAAATTTTTAAAACTCAAGAATTCAGCGCTTTTTTTACTATTTCGTAAGAAAATCCTTTTCGGAGCAGGTAATTCATGACTTTTTCTTGTCTTTTTTTAGGATCCAGATTTCTATAAAAATCCATTTTTTTCTCTTTTAATCTCTTCGCATTCTCTAAGTCTAATTCTCCGCTCTCTTTAGGCAATGACTCTTCAATTAACTCTTTCTCTATTCCTTTTTGCAGTAATTCAAATCTGATAACTCTTATTGGTTTATGCTTGTATTCAGATCTTTGCTCAATCCAGAATTTGGTAAATGCAGTATCATCGATAAATTTGTACTCAATTAGTTTAGCTATAATTTGAGCAATTATTTCTTCATCCAACTTTTTCTTTTTCAGATAATCCAGAATTTCTTTTTCAGATCTGGGACGGTATGAAAGATACCTGAGTGAAAGATTATAATATCTCTCAAATTTCTGGTCATTATCCATTTAGCGGAATTTCGGAGTCATCTGTCTCCTCCTGAACGCCAACCGCAACAGGAGTTCCCTGCACTTTATTTGCTTTCATTATTTCATCAGTTATTTTATTTACTAATGTTGGATTTTCTTTTAAGAACATTTTAGTCGCTTCTTTTCCTTGTCCTAACATTTCTTCTCCATATCTATAAAATGCTCCCGCTTTTTGAATAATTCCCATCTCTGTTCCTACATCAATTATGGCTCCTTCTCTTGAAATTCCATCATGCATAACATCAAATTCTGCAATTCTAAAAGGAGCAGAGACTTTATTTTTTACAATTTTTGCTCTATGCCTGCTGCCGATTACTTTATCACCGTCTTTTAACGTCTCTATTTTCCTTGAATCAATTCTGACTGATGCGTAAAATTTAAGAGCCATTCCGCCTGTTGTTGTCTCGGGATTTCCAAACATTACTCCGATTTTTTGTCTCAGTTGATTGGTAAAAATCACAACAGTTTTTGACTTTGAAATAACGCCTGTTAATTTTCTTAAAGCCTGGGACATAAGACGGGCGTGAAGCCCCATCATAGAATCCCCCATTTCTCCTTCAATCTCAGCTCTAGGCACAAGAGCTGCTACGGAATCAATAACAAGAATATCAACTCCGCCGGATCTGATTAAACTCTCGGCAATCTCAAGAGCTTGTTCTCCTGTATCCGGCTGGGAAATTAGAAGATCATCCAGTTTTACACCAATTCTTTCAGCCCAAAGAGGGTCAAGAGCATGTTCTGCGTCAATAAATGCAGCCACTCCGCCTTTTTTCTGTGCTTCTGCAATGACTGATAAAGCAATTGTGGTTTTCCCTGATGCTTCGGGTCCATAAATTTCTATAATTCTTCCACGGGGCAAACCGCCAACGCCAAGTGCCAAATCGAGAGGTAAACAACCGGTTGAGATAACTGAGATATCAAACTTCTGAGAGCTTTCTCCCATCCGCATGATAGAGCCTCTTCCGTACTGCTTTTCAATTTGCTCCATTGCAAGCTTAACTGCATCTAGTTTTGCTGATTGTTCTGTATGACCATTAGTTACTGGAGTTTTAGGAGTCCTACCCATTTCTCAATGATTGTAAACAACATTGCAGAAAAATACAAGAACCTCTTTTGATCTTTTACAAAATTAAATCTTTATAAGTTTGCCTTCATGCCAAAAAGGATATAGGGGGGCTATCAAACAACCAGCCAAAAAATACCAAATGATATCGTCTATGGGTACATTAAGTATTATTAGAGTTGGGACATTTTTGAAATGCCAAAAAACATTCACCCAATCTGGAGTAATCAAATCAAGAAGAGAATAAACCATAACGGCTAAGCTCAATGTCAAAACTCCGCTCAATAAGGATACCTTCATCAAATCTTTACGCTTAAACCAAATAAATAATGTAGGAATTGTCATTGCTAAAATAGTTGCAATTAAACTGTTTAGTCCAAGTAAAAAGTATGAGCCGAAAAAAATAACTCCCATTATTATTAAAATAATAAGAAATGTTTCCGTATCGATTCTTTTTCTTCTTTTGTCTCTTCTTTTTTCTCTGAGATGATCCTTGAAAATCTCTTCATAAAGCACCGATATTATTCCACCTAAGCTGAATCCTACAAAAAATGCCTCAAAACTGATTACGCTATTGGTAACCGTTAGAGGAGACCACCAATCTTTGTAATAAAGTACGTCTGTTAATGGCCCAGCTAAGCCAAAAATTAATGACATTAACAGCATTTCTCTCCTCGTATCCTTTCTTATTAAAAACAAGATAAGCCAAACAATAAAAAAGAGTCCTCCCATTAGTAGATATGTATATCGATAGTCAGGCATGTTCTTATTGTGTATAAATTATAGAATCTGTGTCAATGTGGTAAAATATGGAGGCATTTGCGGGGTATAGTTTAGTGGTAGAATGCGCGGCTGGGGGCCGTGTGGTTGGAGTTCGATTCTCCGTACCCCGACAGAGAGAGAATTTTTCCTAGAGTCCGGAAATCCGTTGGACTTTTGCCTTTGGGAATAGATTGTATCAAAGCCCTGTTTGAAAGAAACAAAAAGCCGCCGATTATCTAAAAAGAAGTTCGAGCCGACAGTTTTTAAGAAGAATGCCAATTCTTCGTTTGTATTTTTTGCCCGCGCGATTTTTCCGCATTGTGACGCTACGTTTATAAATTCCCGGAAAGGTTCGAGCCGACTTAAACCGTTGTCCTTTAAATTCCCTAAATCCTCCTCTAGTTTTATTTTTGTTTCAAAAAGTTCATTCTTTTTATTCTTATAACCGTCGCTATCTATTACCTGGTCTAAGAAACTGTCCAAGAGAAAATTTTGCTTTTTATTTATCGCTTCCAAT
>JBBTWB010000074.1:0-3349 GCA_038078635.1 Patescibacteria group bacterium
CTTGTCTGAAAAAGTAAACGTAACTCTTCCTGACTGGCCTAGGGATTTTGAGTCCGAAATAAAAAGAAAAGCACTTATAAATAATCTTACAAAGGGCGAATTTTCTGTCTCAAAATCATAATGAAGTGGTTAAACCTGACCTCAATAGATTGGCTTCTTTTAATCCCTGTAGCAATTCTTTTAGTATTCAGTCTTGCGACGCTTTTCTCAATTGACATAGCAGTCTTTAGGAGTCAATTATTTTTTACGTTTATTTCTGTAGCTGTTTTCTTAGCCCTAACTCAGTTAAATCCATCAGTTCTTAAGTATTATACGCTTCCTATCTATATCGTTTCAATCGTGCTTCTGGTGGTTGTTCTTGTTATAGGACTTGAAACCCGGGGAAGTGTCAGATGGATAGAAATTTTAGGCTTTAGAATTCAATTTTCAGAAATTCTTAAACCTTTTCTTGCGTTTTGTCTTGCAAGTTATCTATCAAATATCAGGAATTTTTCATTTAAGTCATTTTTTAAACCTTTAGGACTGCTTTTGCCAATTATTTTTCTCCTTTTTCTCCAGCCGGATCTGGGAAATGCATTAATTTATGTTTTTGCAGTGCTTGGTATCCTCGTAATTTATGGCTTTCCGTTTAAATGGTTTTTTGCCGGTTTCGTGGCATGGCTTTGCAGTTTTCCGTTTTTTTGGTTGATTTTACACGATTATCAGAGACAAAGAATCTTAACTTTTTTTAATCCGGATAATGACCCTTTAGGTACATCATATAACGCCATTCAGGCTGTTATTGCAGTAGGATCGGGAATGTTGATTGGAAAGGGCTTGGGGCAGGGTACACAGGCTCAGCTTAGGTTTCTACCTGAGCAGCACACTGATTTTATTTTTGCGACTATTTCTGAGGAACTGGGATTTATCGGGGCAATTGCCATCATTATTTGTTTTGCAGCTATATTTTACAGGCTGTACGTGATTATAAAAAATAGTGAAGATGAATTTTCAAAAATTTTCTCGATTTTGGTACTTCTGATAATTTTCATTCATTTCTTCGTAAATATCGGAATGAATATAGGAATTATACCAATTGTAGGAGTGACCCTGCCGTTTATGTCATACGGGGGAAGTTCGCTTTTATCCAATTTTATTCTCCTGGGACTTCTTTTTGCAGTTAACAAACGGGGGAGGCGGGAAGTACTAGAAATACACTAGCCTTTTTGGTATAATTTAAAGCTATGAACTACGCAGTAATACGGTCAGGCGGAAAACAATACAAAGTAAGCCTTGGAGATACCCTTGAGATTGATAAGATAGCAGCGGATGAAAAAAAGCCGGTTGTTTTTGATGACGTTCTTTTGGTCGTTGCTGAGAATAAGATGACTCTTGGTAAGCCAAACGTAAAAGGTGCCAGAGTCGAAGCAAAACTAGTTGATCAGAAAAAAGGAGAGAAGATTCACGTAATAAAATTTAAAGCTAAATCCAGATACAGAAAAAGAACAGGTTTTAGAGCACATCTATCAGTAGTTCAAATAGAAAAAATAGAATCCGGACTAAAGGGAGTAGTAGAAAAGGTTGAGAAAACAACTAAAACAGTTAAAACTGCTCCAAAATCATCAAAAAAGTAGAGTTAGACCTATTTTGACTTATTGACGATTGTGAAAAATAGGTGTTAAAATACAATAACTTTTCACAGGAATAAAATATGGCACATACAAAAGCACAAGGTTCAGTAAAAGGAAATAGAGATTCGATTTCAAAACGCTTAGGCGTTAAGCTTTATGGCGGGGAAAAAGCAATTTCCGGAAATATTATAGTAAGACAAAGAGGAACTGAAATACATCCAGGAGAAGGTGTCGGTATGGGAAAAGACTATACAATTTTTGCCGTAACGGCGGGCATAGTCACTTTCAAAACTAAAAAAGGTAAAAAAGTTGTTGAAGTATTAAATGGATAATAACCCGAATCCTGACAAATTGACAGAACTCGAAACTAGCGTCCTTCAATCTAACCCTCTTCAGCCTAGAGGTATCATTTCTCCAGATTCCCTGACAGAGCTGGCAGATTCCATTAAAGAACAGGGAATTTTAGAGCCAATCGTCGTAGCCTCAACGCCTGCAGGATATCAAATCATAGCGGGAGAGCGGAGATGGAGAGCGGCAAAACTTCTGGGACTTAAGATGGTTCCGGTCGTAATCAAACAAACAACGCCTCAGCAAATGCTTGAAATGGCAATTGTTGAAAACGTTCAGAGAGAAGATCTTAATCCGATTGAGAGAGCGCAGGCTTATAAAAGATTAATTGATGAGTTTGGATTAGGAACTAATGAGGTTGCCAGGAAAGTCGGAAAAAGTGCTCCAACCGTTTCAAACACCATAAGGCTTTTGTCGTTGCCCGATGCTATAAAAGACGCATTAGTAGCAGGAGTTATTACGGAAGGTCATGTGAGACCGCTTATTTCAGTCGGGGATCAAAAGCAAATGCTTGAACTTTTCAAAAAAATTCTTAAAGAAAATAGTACTGTCCGTGAAACAGAGGACATGGCGCGTCAGGTAAAGGGAGAAGCAGAGCAAAGAGCTCCCCGCCAGAAAGATAAGCTTTGGGTGCCGGAATTGGATGAAATGGCTAAAAATGTTCAGGAAAAAAGAGGTTTATTTGCAGTCAAGATTGATCAATCCCGCAGTGAAGCAAAAATACTTCTTAGGATTAAGGGAGATGTGGATGTTACAGGACCGAAAGTTCAGGAAATAGTTTCACTTCTTAACGCTTAGTAAGGATTATTAATAACTCCGGCACTTTTAATTGGCCAATAAACAAAGAAAGAGTCTCCAATTATATTATTCTTTGGAACAAAACCCCACTCTCTGGAATCTGAGCTAAAAGGTCTATTATCTCCTAATACAAAAAAATATCCTTCGGGAACAGTAACTTGTTCCCCTTCTCTTAGGAATGATCCGCCTGACGTAACAACGCTAGGTAAAAGATACTTAGTTTCATCAAGCATTTTACCGTTTAGGTATACATGGCTTTCTTTTACCATCACAGTGTCCCCGGGAACGCCAATAACTCTTTTTATGAAGTCTTTATCAGGTTCAGTCGGGGATTTAAAAACTATAACTTCCCCAAGCTTTGGACTATTAAGCTTAAGACCAATTATATTGGTAATAAGATACTGACTGTCTTTAAAATTAGGAAACATTGATTCTCCTTTTACCTCAAAAGGGCGGAAAAGGAACATATAAACGACTACAAATGCTGCTGCGGCCAGAATTAGTGTTTGGGCTATGTCTAAGAGAAAAAAGTAGACTTTTCTAAGAATTTCCATAGATTTAATTGTCCCAAAGCTAGGTAGCTTTGTCAAATA
>JBBTWB010000075.1:0-1677 GCA_038078635.1 Patescibacteria group bacterium
TGTTTAGATATTAGATATTAGTTATTAACTTTTATGGGATCTCCTTCTATAACATTTCTGTTAAGAATCACCTGGTCGCTATCCCTAAGTCCTGACTTCACTTCTACAAAGCTGCCTAAAACTTGTCCTAACTTAACTTTCCTGCTTTCTGCTTTTCCGTTTTTTACAACAAATAGAAATGCCTGATCCTGAGTTTGGAAAACACTATCTAACGGCACGAAAGGAATTGCTCCCCCGGTTTTTGGAAATCCGATCGGAATATCAATTGTTATGTAACTTTTATCACTAACTTGGGACGTGTATTCCTGGGGAATCTGAAACTCTGCTGTATAAAGCTGTCCATCGGTTGCCTCAGTTGAAACATAAAAAGGAGCGCTCTCGTAAGTTTTGTCTCCAATGTGAAGCACACTCATTCCGCTTCTTGAAATACCCTGAGCCATTTCTCTGCTCAAAGAGGCAACTGCGATAAGACTCTTACTATCCCCCGAGACTTGAGCAAGCGGCGTACCGGGCGTAACAGCCTGTCCTTCCCTAACATAAATTCTCTCAACTACACCGTTAATTGGACTTGAGGGGAACATTATGGCTTCATTAATTTGAGCCATGAGTAAACTTAAACGGCTTACT
Organism: Patescibacteria group bacterium; assembly: GCA_038078635.1. Lineage (GTDB taxonomy): Bacteria > Patescibacteriota > Microgenomatia > Levybacterales > UBA12049 > 2-01-FULL-39-10-A. The sequence continues at coordinate 628 of JBBTWB010000075.1, forward strand.
TCTTTATTTAATTCCAATGCTTTTTGCTGAGCATAAAGCTGTTCAATTGCGATGGTTTTACTGATATTTGATATTTCTGCTGGAGCATTTGTGTCAGATCCTGTAAATTGAGTTGTTTTTAAAGCTGTTTGAAGCTGATTATTGCCTGCTTGAAGCTGGGCTCTGAGCTGTTTTGTCTGAAGAATAGCAGCATCATTTGCTCCTCCTACGTTTGTTGCTTCCAGATCCGCCTGCTGGGCTGCAAGAGTTGACAAGATATCATTATTAAGATCAATCAGGCTTTGGGTTCCTGAAGTGGAATTATTGCTTATTTCCCTAAGCTTGTCTGAATTTTCATCTGATTTATTAGCTAAATCCACCTGCTGTTTAATTAAATCTTTTTGCACTTTATATGTGTCCACCACATTTTTGTATTGAACTTCCGCAAGCTGTCTTGCAACGCTCATGGCATTTCCACCCTGATAATTTGTAGACATGGAGATAAGAGTTGTTCCTTGATATACATCCTGGCCCACCTCTGCGTTAATAGACTGAACAATTCCTGAGCCAAGCGACACTATTTTTATAACTCCTGACTTTTCTATCTGAGCTTGAACGCTTAGCTTCGGTGAAGTTCCGATTGTATAAACTGCAACTGATTTTGTAGGCAAAGTTGTTTCTTCCGTTGTTATTTTTGGCTTTGAGATAGCATTACTTAATATTATTAAACCTAGAAGTATCAGAAGGAGCGCCAGAAATGTTGAAATAGGTTTTCTTTGGGCCCTAGCCATAAACCTACCGTAATAGACTTTTCTTCTTTTGTTAACTGCATTTATTCTTAGGGAAACAGTCTTTTTTATCCGATTCATGACCTTACCAAACCTGGAGCGGAATCTTTTAAAGAATTTCATATTTTGGGTTTACCCTGTTTACTCTGAGCAGAGCGAAGAGAGGCAGAATGCGGACAGAGGGTAATTATAGCAAAATTAGCCTGCCAAATCAACGTAAAGCTAATGCTTTACGTCAGGCAAAGGCGAGAAAAGAGGAAAGAATTGATCTCCAGCTGTAAAT
>JBBTWB010000076.1:0-1015 GCA_038078635.1 Patescibacteria group bacterium
AACCCTGACCATTTCTTTGAATTTCAAAATTAGCATCGACCGTTGGAGCTATGGTAAGATTTCCGCTATCTGCAAGCTGAACATCCGGATCATACCAGGTGGGGTTGGTAAACATTAATATCTTCCCGATTCCGGCAGGAGGGTCTACGGGGTTTTTATTTGCTGTTATTCCAGTTTGTATTCTGTATCGTTCCTGGTCTCTTGATCCGGATGAAACTTGAACAGACCCGTCATAGTCTTCGATTGCGCGTCCTATGACCCTGCTATTTCTTGTTGCCTTCATAGCAATTCCTGGAGTAGAAGATGAGGTAAGATAGTCATTTGTATGAATTGGTCCATTTTCTAAAGATACTTTAACAGCAACTCTTCCTGCAAGTCCGATTGCCTGGGGATTATGTTCTTCTGGAATTGTAGAATCTCCAAGTACATCTCCATTTGGCCCTGTAGGAATAGTAGAAACAACTCCTATAAGATTTTGGTCGTATGGAGTAGTTGATTTTACTACCTGATATTTAAAACGTGCATCATCGTTTGGAACTAAACTTACTAAATCTCCAGGTTCCATATCTTGGGTTCCAGGATAAAATTCTGCAATGTCTGTTGCAGAGGCATCACAGTCGTTAATATTTTGATCCGCAGTTGCGCCGTTATTTCCATGACAATATGCATAAACTCCATTTATGCTGGCAATATCAGTTTGTATTTTTCCTTCAATATCAATATCTCCAGTGGAATTAATATTCACTACTGAAACACCATTTGTTGAAAAGTCTATATTGTTGGCGGCTGAAGAAAACATTCCTGTGTTGATATCTCCAGTAAAGGTATAGTTAGGTTCAGCTGCGCTTGCTGCAAAACCATAAATATGTTGTAGATCCGTTATGTCACCTCCTGTGAGAAGGTCTAGGCCCCCCCCACTAATTATTCCACTAGTAGTAAGAGTTGTAACTCCGGATACTGCGTCGGAAAATACTGCTCCTCCAGCGCGAGTTAACCTAAATTGGGTTACACCCGA
>JBBTWB010000077.1:0-1645 GCA_038078635.1 Patescibacteria group bacterium
TCACTATCAAAATATTCCTCTAATGAAAAGAATTTTCTTATGTCATACCCTTCCAAAAACAGGATTAAAGTAGATAAAGCCCTCGCTACTCTACCGTTTCCGTCAACAAAAGGATGGATTCTCACAAATTCATAATGAACAATTCCTGATTTCAAAACAGGATGAATATCTTGGTTTTCTTGAATATTTATAAACTGCAGTAATTCATTCATTTCATGAGGAATTGCTGTTGAAGGAGGAGGACGGAAAGTCACCTCTCCTGTTGCGCTATTTTTAACTACAACCTGTGTTTGGCGGAACTCCCCTATCTTTTCAGATGCCAAAATCTTTTCTACTGTTAGTTTGTGCAGTTGTTTTATTAACTCTTCATCTATTTGCAAACTTTCACGCGAGCTCAGCTCATCAATAAACTCAATTACTTTTCTGTAATTTATAACTTCCTGTATGTCTCGGTCCCGGGCCAGCACTTCCTTCCCCTCCAAAACCTCCTCGGCCTGTCCTAAATCAAGCTCATTTCCCTCAATATGTGTCCCATAATGAACTGATCTTACTAATGCATCTTTCTGAAATTCCCGTTCATAATATGGAAGAAGCGGCGCATGGTCGATTACTTCCCTGCAAGCTTCAATAGTGCCGATATTTTTGAGGATCTTGTTAGTTATTGAAAATCGAGGTTGAAACATAATAAAATTTGCGGGGAGCTTGCAAAATTTTCGTAGGACGACAAGCGAATTGCGTGTCCAAGAAAATTTTCGTGAGCGACCTCAGCAAATTTGCTATAATTATATCACTTATGCCGAATAATTCCCGAGAGACTGAAAAAGAAGAAGAGACAAGGTTCCATCTGGAAGTTGCCCGCCAAATGGTGGCGTTAGCTACTGCAGGATTCGGACTTGTAGCAGCGCTAGCTTGGAACAGTTTAATTCAAGAAGTTGTAAATACTTATATTAAAAAGTGGCTTCCTGGGAATGGACAAATAATTTCTCTCTTTATTTATGCAATAATTGTGACTGTTCTGGCCGTTGTAGTAACTCTTCAGCTCTCAAGAATTGTAAAAAAACTCGAGGATAGAGCTTAAATATACTCCCTCATTACTACTGGAATTTCATTTACCAGATCACTGGCATTAAAGTATAAACCAACGCGATCAAACAGTGATTCTCCTGCTTTTTTATTTATAAAACTGGCACATGTTGCTGATAAAAATGCACCGTTTTTAGCATAAAAAGCGGCTGTCAAACCAGCCAAAACGTCTCCAGTTCCTCCCTTTGTCATACCGGCATTTCCTCCTTTGATTTCCAAACATTTTTCCGGCGAACAAACAATATCCACCGGACCCTTTAAAAGTACTGTAATCCCAAATCTCCTCGCAGCCTCGCTTACCATTTCATTCATAATTCTTAATTCTTGATTCATGATTCTTTCTCCGAACAGCATTTCAAACTCTTTAGCATTTGGTGTTATTATCGCAGTCTTTGGAATTGATTCTGGCTCTATTACCTGCAGGCTTCCCCCGTCAATCACCCATTTCTTGTTTGGAAATTTTAATAATAAACGCTCAGTCAACTCTTTTGTGCTATCATCCCCTGTTTCCATTCCATCAGGCCGAGGCAAACCTGGACCAATTAAGACGCAATCCACTTCT
>JBBTWB010000078.1:0-1574 GCA_038078635.1 Patescibacteria group bacterium
CAATCTCCGATTGGCAGAACCCCAAGGAGTAATCCGGCCACATATACCGGTGCTTTTAATTATATCCGTGAACTTTTTGCTAAAACAAAAGATGCAAGGCTTAAAGGTTATGGTCCAGGAAGATTTTCATTCAATGTAAGAGGGGGAAGATGCGAAGCATGCGAGGGGGAAGGACAGATTAAAATTGAGATGCAATTTTTGCCTGATGTTTATATAACCTGTGAGGTTTGCCAGGGCAAACAGTATAATCAGGACGCTTTAGCAGTTCTTTTCAATGGCAAAAACATTGCAGATGTTCTTTCAATGAGTGTTTTTGAAGCACTTGGGTTCTTCAGCTTTATCCCTCCGCTTCAAAACAGACTCCAGACTTTAAATGATGTGGGACTTTCATACGTAAAGCTTGGCCAACCTGCGCCTACTCTTTCAGGAGGAGAAGCCCAACGAGTAAAACTTGCATCAGAGCTTTCAAAAAGAGGATCTAGATGCCTTTACCTTCTTGATGAACCCACATCAGGTCTTCACTTTGCCGACCTTGAAAAATTATTACACGTTCTGCGCCGTCTTGTTGATGTGGGAAACACCGTAATAGTCATAGAACACAACCTTGATATTATTAAGAATGCAGACTATATAATAGACTTAGGCCCTGATGGAGGAGAAAAAGGAGGAGAACTTATTGCAACGGGAACACCATTTGAAATTGCAAAAAATCCCGACTCCTACACAGGCCAATTTCTTAAAAAAGTTATTTAATGAAAAAAATTCTGCTCATACTTCTTTTTGCATTTTTCTTTTTCTTATTCATACCTAACACCTACGCTAAAAGTAATTTCGATACAACATATAACGTAGTCTACGACGCCTCTAATAATGAGAACACAAAAGTAACGTTAAATATTGAATTAAAGAATAAAACTTCAGACTACTATGCATCTTCCTACAGTGTTCAAACAGGTTTTGTTGATATAAAAAATATAAAAGCTACTGATCTGGGAGGAGATTTAAAATATAGTTTACAAAAAAATAATAGCGGGTCAACGCTCACATTCAAATTTAATACAAATGTAGTAGGTATAAATAAAGTTCAAAGATTTAGTGTTATTTTTGACACCTCTGAGATTACAAAAAACTACGGCAACATTTGGGAAGTAAATATTCCGGGATTACAAAATCAATCTGAATATGAGGGGTTTAACGTATTGGTGAATGTTCCAAAAGATTTTGGAACCGCATCAATTATAAAGCCCCAAGTTAAAAATCTAAAGCAAAACGGAAACAGCCTGCAGTTTAATAAAAGTGATTTAGGAGAAGCGGGAATATCAATTGCTTATGGAGAAAGTCAGATCTACAATTTTAACTTAAAATACCACTTATATAACCAAAAGCTTTTTCCGGTAACTACGGAGATTGCAATTCCTTCCAGCAATAATTACCAGCAGATAAAGATTGACGAAATAAGTCCAAGACCGCTAAATGTTTCTATAGATAAGGACGGAAACTGGCTTGCCAAATATAAACTTTCAGCTTCTAGCACACAGGACGTGACAGTGACAGGTAAGGCAAAAGTATTTCAT
>JBBTWB010000079.1:0-8705 GCA_038078635.1 Patescibacteria group bacterium
CCCTTACTCCTCTATTAACATTTGAAGAAAATCCTTCGTTTTTATTTTTAAGGGATACTAAAAGTTTAATTTTTACACTAGAGTTTTTATTCGATTTTATAAATTCCTGGATAATATCTAAAGAGTTATCTGAAGAACAATCATCGCTTATTATTATTTCGACCGAGCCTGAAGAATAATCTTTTACACTGGCCAAAACCTTAGGGAGATTCTTTCCTATAATCTTTTCACCATTATAATTTGGAATAACAACGCTTAAATTCATAAAAGACTACTGTAAAATCTGATTACGTGTTTGCCTTTTGGAACAAAGATGCCCCTAAAGTTGTAATCAGTCCTATAAACCTTTATCTCCTGCTCTCCGTCTATTCTAGCATGCCACGTGGGATAAAATGAGTCTGTTAAAACTAAGAAACCATCCTCCGGATTATTTGTTTCAATTACAACTTCATTATCTTGGTATTTTGTAACTTTTGCGTCAGCTCTTTCCGCTGTAAACACAGTTCTTTTGATATTTTCCTCAACGACTGCATTAAACTTCGGATTAAATTTACTATCAAACATCTCATCGATTGTATCCTGCTTATCCAATGTTACTTTAATGCTATTTACGAAAAACGCTTTTGGCAATACGTCTTTATTTTCATAAACTTTTATTTCTCCTTCTTCGAAAACCTTTTCAAATTTTGGATCACTAACATCAGTCAGACTAAGAACATATTTAACTCCAAGTAAATCAACCAGGTTAGAAGAAATATTCTCAAGTCTTACAATCCTATTAAAACCAAAAGGTGGATTAATATCAGGTGTTTTTCTGTTAATTGCCGAAATAAATTCTCCATAACGCTGGGAAAATAACGGGTCATATCCCTCAACTGACGCAATTCCATGCATTATTGAAAAATTTGGTGCAAGAATTCCGGGATCAGTTCCCGCAATCCTGTAATTTCCAATATTTTTTTGTATAAAAGTGAGACTTTTAGTTACAGGGAATAAATATTCTTTTTTAGAAAATGTATTAAATTTCCAGGAGAATCTGAATAAGTCAAAAATTGTTAAAAGAATAATAGCTGCTAATAAATAACCTGTGATCTTCTTATTTGATTTAGTAATAGCAATTAGTAAAATTGAGGAAGAGGCAAAAACTAATAATGGAAAAATTAAATTCCTCTTAGCAACTGCAATATCGGTTGGATTAAAATCATAACGGTTTCCAATAAAAACAAAGATAAAAAGAGCTGCAAAGAAAACGAGTATTCCAATGACCGGGATTAAAATTTCTTTAAGCTTCTTTGTTTTTATAAGCTGATTCAAGCCATATGCCGACAAGATGCTTAAACTAAAGTCAATCAAAAACAAAAGTCTTGTGGGCTGGGCAGTTGAAATGAATGGTAAGTTAAAAACATACGGAAGTTTTGCAAAAATCGTAGGCAGAGAAAAAATTAAAGAAAGAAACAATACTGTTCCAAAAAATAAAACATTTTTATCTCTTCTGAAAAATAATGCGTAAATTGAAAGAATTAATGCTGCAATTCCAACATATCCTGTTAGTTCACCATAATTCCATACTCCCCAATAGTTAAGAGTTGCAGGATTGCCAAAAAAGTCAGGGGACACGAATTGAATTAAGTGCTGCCATGGAATAAACCACCCTTCAGTTTGAAATAATAGCCGGTCCGCTCCTCTGGCAGAAAGAGATATAAAATTAAAGGTCGGAAGCAGTTGTGGAAGAGTCAAAATTAATGAGATTGCAAACGGAATAAAAACTTTTATGCTAAAGGTTTTCTTATTAACTGACTCCAAAAATCTGAATAAAAAGTATGCAAAAATAATAAGAGATGAGTAAAAAAATGTCTGCAGATGTCCTGCGAAAAAAGCAAAGCTTAAAGATAATACGAGAGCTAAACTCCAACCAAAAATTTCACGGTGGCTACCTTTTTCTGAAAGCTTATCAATTGAAAGCAAGCTTAATGGAAGCCAGAGAGCTACGTGCAGTATGGTTCCCCATTCAAGCCAGGTGGTAAAAAATCCGGAAAATGCAAAAACGGCTGACCCTAAAAAACTTGAGTACCTATCAAGTTTTAGATTTCTTAAATAAATATACAGAAATATTCCGGCAAGAAGCGGCGAAAGCATAATAAGCAGTGACCAGGCGTATTCAAAGGGCAAAAAACCAAACAAAACGTTAAGAGGATAAAATGCCGCTGATTGCAGGTTGGCAATATTTGGCGTACCTGAAAATGAATAGGGATTCCAGATTGGTAAAATTCCTTTTTTAAAACTTTCAATAGATAACTTTCTCCATGGATATTCTTGTCTGACAGGATCGGTTATTAAAAAATTCTTAAATGGGATGCCTCTTGGATTATTCTCCGAATACAAATCTCTATAGGGATGGTATAACCCGATAATTGTATCCGCCGGAATTGGGAGTAAGCCTTTGAGCAAAAATTGCCAGAAGAAAACTACCGTTACGAGAAGTAAACAAAGAAAAGGAAATAATTTTTTAATCATTTAATAAGCTCATTTACTTTTTTACAAAAATTTTCTTCATCATAAAATTTCGAATCCTCGAATGCCTTTTTTGACATTTTTTCCCAAAGCACCTGATCATTTATAAGCTCCAATGTTTTATTTTTAAATTCCGGGAGGCTATTCCATAAAAATCCATTTTCTCCGTCTTTTACAATTTCCTTTTGCCCGCCCGCATTAATAGCTACAGGTACAGCGCCCACTCCCATTCCCTCAACGGTTGAGATTCCAAAATGTTCAGCAAGTTCCGGATGATTTACAAGATCTTCTCCAAATCCGCTTGCATGCCAATAAATTTTGGCCTTAGCTCCTGTTTTCCAGAGCTCATCTTTATTAGAATTAACAATAAATTCAATTGGATAATTTTTGGCACTATTTCTCATTACAACAAATCTTTCATCGTTAACGTCCGGCAAACTTACAGCTAAAACAAATTTCCAATTCTTCAAACCTTTATCAATCAAGTCTTTGAACGCATCTATCATAACCTGCTGTTTTTTATAATCCGTTGTTCTTACATTTAAAACTCTAAATCTTCCAACATGAAGAATTATGTTTTCTTTTTTATTTTTATTTCCAAAAATACTAACCGGCGGGTATAAAAGTTCTGATCTGACTCCATATGTTTTATCTACAAATCCTTTTGTAAATGAGGAATTAACAAAAATCTTATTTACTCTCCGGAGCTTCAGCTTATCTTTTGAGGAGATACTAATTGATGTAATTGGCTGCTGAATATGGAGAAATAGTTTTTTTGATAAAACAAAAGGAATGCTCCCGTCTGATAAGAAAACCAGGGAATCATATTTTTTTGTGGTGAGTATTTTATCTTTAAATGAAACCGAGCCGTTAAAGATATTCTTAACTAAATTAATTTTTGATAAATTAAGAGAGAATCTCTCTTCAATCCTTTTAACGTCAGTTTTGTTATCCCAGAAGAGATCTACGCTGTGTTCTTTTGCAAGACAAGAGGCAATTGTTAACATATACCTCTCCCCGCCTCCCACATCGTCCGTATAAGGGTCAAAAATGCCTATTTTCACATATTTATTCTAACAATTTTTGGTATCATTTGAAAGAATTGCTAAATTAGCGTGATTGACAAAGTTAATATTTTTGTTATTCTCTACTTATCATAATGCTTCCAGGGAAGGTTTTATCAAGGGTACAAGATCACGCCTTATTAATAATAATATTAATAGGTGCCATTTTCAGGCTCTATCATATCTCTACAACTCCTATCAGCTTAAATCCGGACGAATTAGCATTGGGGTATAACGCTTACTCTCTGCTTACTACCGGCGCTGACGAGTGGGGAAACAAAGTGCCCATTTCTTTGAAATCTTTCGGTGACTGGAAACTTCCGGTATATCCTTTAACTACTATTCCGGCAATTAAAATTTTTGGCTTGAATGAGTTTTCGGTAAGACTTCCGGCAGCTGTTGCGGGAATAGTTTTAATCGGTCTTATTTATAATATATCCTTGCTTTTATTTAAGAACAAAAAAATTGCATTAATCTCGGCACTTTTTATGGCAGTTTCGCCTTGGGCAGTGTTTTTTTCCCGCGGAGCGTATGAGCCAAATTTGGCTCTTAGTCTTTCAATGGCGGGTTTATTCTTTTTCCTCAAATATGTTAATAATCAGAGGGATGCAAAGTACATAACGGCTTCAGCGGTTTGCTTTGGATTGACTTTATTTACATATCATTCTTTTCTCATCTTTACCCCGCTGTCAATTCTGGTACTGCTTATATTTTATTTTAAGGATTTAAAGAATTGGAAAAAGTTATTAACGGGAGGAGCCATCTTAAGTATATTCGGGCTAGTTTCTTTATATTCCTTAAGTCTTGGCAGCAGCTCAAAAATATCAACTGTCGGCATCTTTAATGATCCAGATGTTATCTACAGAAGAGCGGAGAGGCTCAGAGCTGATCCGGAAAATGAATTGGTTAAAAAGCTTCTTTATAATAAAGGGTCTGCTGTCGTTTACGAAGTTGCACAAAATTACATTTTAACTTTTTCACCCGCTTTTTTATTCGATGGCAAAACAACTAAATTATTCTATTCCATTGGAAGCTTTGGATATTTATATCTGTTAGATGCTGTCTTCATATTCTTTGGACTTGTAGGTCTCATCTATAACAGAGAGAGAAACGGTAAGCTTCTTTTTTTATTGTTAGCTGTTGCACCTATATCTTCAGCAATTACCATTGAGGCGCCTTCAATAACAAGACTGATACAAATCGTACCCCTATTGGCACTCGTTGGCTCCTACGGAGCCTACTTCATCTATACAAAGGCAGATAAATTTTATTATAAGTTAGGTTTTGCTGGCTTGGTCCTATTGCTTTTCATCAATGTGATTTATTTTTTAGATTCTTATTTTGTTCATATGAATTATCAAAACGCGCGGTTTTTGCATTACGGATATAAAGAGATTGTTGAAGTCAGCAGAAAGTATCCTGACTACAAGGTTGTTGTAGTTGGCCCGCAGAATTTTCCATACATTTCTTTTTTGTTTTATGATAAGTATGATCCCGGTAAATTCAGGAGAGAAGTAAAATACTATCCCCCATCAAAAGAAAAATTTTATTTTGTTAAAAGCTTTGGAAGATATACTTTTGTTTACGACATTAACCGGACTAAATTACAGAAAAATACACTGTATATCGATAATTATGTAGAAGGAGATAAAAGATATATAAAATATCCAACAGGAGAACCGCAATTTTCGTACTTTACAAAAGATGACTTATAATTCATTGGGTCTTATGTCTTCCGGTCCTTATTTTGCATTTCCCACAATTTTGCGTAGGTTATAAAAGTGCTAAATGCCTGAAACATACTCTCAATAAACCCTGCAGTACCTAATTTATATCCTTTTTGTTTAAGAAAGTAATTAAAAAATGCGGGAACCATCACTCTTGGAAATCTCCACCAAGTCATAGCAGGGTGTTTTGCATCAATTCTGATTTGTGCTTCAACTTGAGACCATTCAATTGTTTTGTTAGTCATTGAGGTTAGGTCGTTATGGGTATAATGAATAATAAGACCTGACAATTCTCCAACTTTTCCATCATACATTGGACTTTCATGAATTTCTCCGCGCCAACCCTTCAGAGCATCTTTTTTAAATAATCTTTCAAGCTTAGCTATATTCGGCCATTTATATTTCCAAAAATATATATTCTGCCGTCCAATCTTATAAACTTCAAGTGCAAATTCATCCTTTAATACATTTTCTATTTCTTCTTTTAATTTTGGGCTGATTCTCTCATCAGCATCCAGATAAAAGACAAAATCTCCTTTTGCTTGTCTTAATCCTGCCTCTCTTTGTTTGGAAAAATTTTTATAGTCATCCGAGATAACTTCTGCACCGAATTTTATAGCAAGCTCCTGTGTTTTATCTGAAGATTTGGCATCAACTACGATTATTTGGTCTGAAAATGCCGCAGATTTAATTGCAAGCTCAATATTTCTTTCTTCATTTTTTGTAAGAATAATTGTTGTTAACTTACTCATGTTTTCATTATACAAAATTTAACCTAATCTTTGTTATAATTTAGCTTAAGTGAAAAATAAATTCCGCAAACTACAAAATTTCCTTGTTTCATATAAATACCTGATTCCTCCGGATACATTTGAAAGACACAAATTTATTTCTACATTTATAAAACCAAACAAAAATATACTTGATGTTGGCGGAAGTATGAGTAAGCTCCCGCAGTTTACAAAAAACTGCACGGTAACTACGGTTGATGTGGTGAAACCCGCAGACATAATATATAACGGTAAAAAAATACCCGTGGATGATGGGAGCTATGAAATTGTAACCTCAATTGATGTCTTGGAACATATTCCCTCTCCCGACCGTGCAGGATTTATTAAAGAACTCTATAGAGTAGGAAGAGACCGGATAATAATTTCAGCTCCTCTAGGAACAGACTTTCATTTGGAGTATGAAAAAAAAACTCTTGAGTACTATCAGAAAAAAGGGATTAAGCTCCCCTTCCTCGAAGAACATGTGGCAATAGGAATTCCGACACCGGTTCAAATTGAGGAGTTTAGAAAAGAGTATAAAGGCAAGCTTTATTATTCAGGAGATGTCAGGCTGACAGAAAAACTTTTTAGAATCCATAATTTTGAAGCAAAAAACAAATATTTGAACTTTTTATTATTTTTTTGGAAATTAAAATTCAATTTCTGGATGAATATTTTAGGGTATTATTTTTTAGTAAACAAAAAACAGAGTAAATACACCAACAGATTTTATTTAATCTTTGATAAAAGTTGAAAAGCTAGTGCATCCCGCTCAAAACTTCTCCAATATATAATCTTTTAGATAAAAAGTGTGGGTTAAAGCGTATTTATGAGACCACCCGATCAAAGAATCATAAACAACAGTAGCGTCAACGTTTTGATATTCTTTTTTTAACTCTTTTGCAGAAAAAGTGCTTATATCAGCCAAAGGAAATCCCCCAACAAAGCCAATCGGCTTTACTCCATATTTGCAGACCTTACTTGGTATACAATCTACGGCAATTTTGCGGCCTTCTGAAGATTCCAGGTTCTGACGGCTAAGTATTAGACTCAGAGGCAAACTAATTGACGTACTGCTTCCATGCCTATCATACAAAGAAAATTTTGTGTTTGGGTATTTTGTTTTAAGATATTCTGCGCTCTTTGTAAACGTAGCGGTGTTACCTTTATACTTAATAAAATAACTAGTAATCATAAAAAGATTCCCAATCATTAACATTAAAATAACTAAATATATTCCGTAAGTTATAAACTTATTCTTTGAAAAAATCCGCCTATCCAATAAAAGATCAAAACTCATTGCAACACTTAAAAGGACAAAAGGACATAGGTAGAGCAAATACACCTCGGACCTTTGCGCGTGATAAAACCTATTTACAAAAAGCATTATAAAAAACATGACAGGCAAAAGGTAAACCGCCTGGAGCTTTTTTATTTTTTTGAATCTTACAACAATAAGTAAAGAAGTGAGTCCAACAATAAACATAGACAGCAAACCAAAAATCTTACTTCCACCAATTATATCTCCCCAAAGTTGGGTCATATCCGTAAAAATAAAAATTTTCCAGCTATTTGGTACATAAATTCTGTATTGAGCAATAAGTAAATAATCTAAAATATTATTTATATTTGAAAAGTTCTGATGAGAATCCCACCAAAGAATCGGCAAAAGCGGAATAATTAATCCGGAAATAGATAAAATTAAGGCTAAAATTTTTCTTTTCCAGGTAATCCCGCTAACTAACAGCAAGAACGGAATAAATATCAGCAAATTAATTGCCTGATAGTGCATGTTTAGCGCTATTCCGATAATCAGTCCGCAGATGAATGCATATATAACCTTTTTCTTTTGTATAAAAAGTATAAAAAATAATATTAAAAGCGAGGTTATAAGAAGTATAAAGGTTGGGTTTGTAAGATTAAGAGACAAACTAATTAATAAAAACGAAGCGGCAGAAAAAAGTCCTAAGAGAATAGATAATCGTTTTCCGCGAAGTAAATATCCGATATAAATAAAAACTGCTATATTTGCGATGCTTAAAATCAAAAGTAAGATCCATGAGCTTACCAGCCCAAACGGTAAAACCGCTAAACCTGCCATAAGAAACCAATAATAAATTGGCCCTGTAACAAATGGTCCTGCAGAACTAAATGGTCCTATCAATGGGAACTCCCCCTTACCAAGAGCAGCGGATGCAATTATCACGTCTCTTGCATCATCATTTCCTATTGACCAGTTATGAAAAAGTGCATATATGCGAAGAAGCGCGCCAAAAAAAACGATCAAAAATATTACCAGGGAATATAAGTTAATCCGGGAAGATAAATAAGTTCTAATATTGCCTTTCAAAGTAATTAATAGTATTTTCGGTTTAAAATCTTGTGGCCTTGCCCATCCGGCCTAAGAAATAGTCGATAGCTCCTGCTTTTTGCCACTCACGCCCCGATAAAATATTCCGTACGCCTTCCCTAAGCAATGCTACTTTCGAACGTGTGGAAGCAAACTTCATACCAAAATACATTCTGTTCCTGGTAATGTAATAATCCTGGAGTTTTGATCCTGAACCGCCCGTTGAACCTGCATTTTTATGCCAAACTACAGATGAAGGTAAATAATAAATCTTATAGCGGGC
>JBBTWB010000080.1:0-3522 GCA_038078635.1 Patescibacteria group bacterium
TTTTGATATACTAACGGCATGAAAGATTGCTCATTCTGCAAAATGTTTAATGAGAGAAAATATATTCAATATGAGGATAGTTTATTTTGGGGAATGTTTGACTTTAATCCAGTTTCTCCAGGCCATATTCTCATTATCCCAAAAAAACATGTAATTGATCTTGATTCATTAAGTAAAGACGGGTGGGACAGGCTTCAACGAAGCATCAGAGATATTATTCACCTGATTGAAACAACTGACTTAAAACAGATTTACCAATCGATTATCGACCTTCATGTATCTGATAATTCAGTATGGTTTGCAACGCAGGCGCTTAATAATCCAAATATTAACAAAAAGCCTGATGCATATAACCATGGTATAAACGATGGCAAGGCAGCCGGTAGAACCGTAGATCATTTACACTGGCATATTATTCCACGATTTGAAGGAGACATGGATGATCCGAGAGGTGGAGTGAGATATGTAATTCCAAAAATGGGTAATTATAAATTACCTAAACCGTAATAACGACCTAATTCGGTCACGCAGTCTTGGAGGTGATGCTTTTATATTGCTTGCAATAGGTTGCGGAACGACACTGCTCTTCGTAACTTCTCTTGAAACAGGCTTTATTGTTTGATGTTCAACTACCGGAGACGGAGCGTTTGCATTTGGAGCTATTGGGGCTTTCGGCGGCCAGCGGACATCTAAATCTGCCGTAAGTTTTTGAAAATCCTCCAGACTTAACGTGAAATTCATCCCAGCATATGTTTGTTCTCTTCCCTTGCGACTCCGTATACGGCTGACATTTCCGGAAAGCATAGCGCCGGGATATGCTCTGTCCAGAACCGAGCTATTGCTCATCGTAATTCCACCTATACCCTTTTCTATTTGATATGTATTCCCAAATTTAGTAAGAAGTTTGTCTCTAAGCCCAACAGCTATAGACCAGGTTATTTTTGCGCTGGCTTCAGGACTTAGGTCTATTGGAAGATCAGGAATATTTCTGTTTCCCAAAATCTGTTTCCTTATATTTGCCGCGTTATATAATGCAAATGTTTTAAGCCCGTTTTCCTGTTCCCATCTCACACGTTCTTCCGATGTAGCATTGTGCTCTAAATATTTATTCCAAATATTAAGCCTTGTCAAAATATCAGAACCGGGGATCACAAATTCTCCGTATTTCAACCGTGCAGGAACACCCTTCTTATAATTTTTATCAAACACATCATATTTAGGATTCTGAAGCATAGCTACGATTAGGCCCACTGCATCTTCCACTCCTAATCTTCTTGCTTCTACCATCATTCTGGCAAAACGTGGTGCCACGTCAATAATCTCAGTCATTCCTACTCCAATATCGCTAAGACTTCCATCAGCATTAAGCGCACCCAAAATATTTAGATCTTTTATTGCTGCATCGATTTTTTCTTTCCCAGGATGATCTATGAAATCAAAATTGTAAATATCCGTTATTCCAAATTGCTTCATTAAAGACACCTGAGCTACTAAATCCGTGCGGAGAATTTCTGCCGGAAGATACGGATCTCTTGCCTCCATTTCCTCTTTTGTAAATAAATAGTGAACGGTTCCGGGCGCCTTTCTACCTGCACGGCCTTTACGCTGTTTAGCATTTGCTTTTGTATGATCAATCGTTTCTAGGGTAGTTAATCCGGAGATGGGGTTAAAGACATCTAGCCTTGTTAAACCTGAATCAATAACTACTCTAACCGTATCAATAGTAACGGAGGTTTCTGCAACGTTTGTGGAAACAAAAATTCGCCTCTTATCGCTTTTTGCACGGATTTTCCGCATGCTCTCCTTGCTTTCTGCTCCGCCACTAAGAGGAATAAATTCAACCCCATCATCTACTAAATTTTGCTGCTGATTTAGTGCTTCAATTGTCTTATCAATCTCCGCACCGCCCGGCATAAATATGAGCATATCTCCAGGCTCGGCATCTCCCTTGGTATGGATTTCCGAAGCTTTTTTCGCTGCTTTTACCATTAAGTCCTCTACATCGTCTGTCCCTTCTTCTTCAAAATATTCTTCAACATGATACATTTTCCCCGGAACTTCCTTGTGCACTGCTCCTTCAAAATATTCAAGCATTTTCTCCCGGTCTAGTGTTGCTGAAGTCAAAATTAGCTTAAGAGGTTTATTTGTTCCCCTTCTTTTTTCTTGAGCTTTTTTAAGAAGAGGGATTAAAATGTCTAAATCAACTTTTCTTTCATGAACTTCATCCAGAATTACCGTATCGTATTGTGATAAGGTTTCATCCCGGACAAGGTCATTAAGAAGGGACCTCTCAATCGTGTATTCCAACTGTGTATTTCTGGTTATATTCCTTCCCCCGCCATGCCGGAAACCGACAATGTCCCCCATTGCTTCATCTCCTAAATAACCGGAGATACCTTCTGCAGCTATTCGGCGTGGTTGGGTAACAACAACTTTTCCTCCTGGATTTCTTTTTTGCACTTCCGCCAGGGCAAGAACTGGAACAACTGTAGATTTTCCGGACCCTGTTTCGGCTTCGATAATAATCCTGTCGTTGTCATGAATTATATTTGTAATTTCTTCTCTCTGGTCGTAAACAGGCAAACCTTCGGGCTCAAAAAATGCTAACATATCCCTGACCGCTTCATCTACTGTTTTTTCCGGGGGACGCGGAGCTGTTTCAACTCTTGGTTTTTGAGATTCATCAGCAACCATATTCCTATATTATTTCACATCACAGCTATTTTTTTCAGATTATAGCAAATAGTATTTCCTGAGCAATTTTTTTTGACTTTTCATCAATATCTTTTTGAGGATTGTATTCTGCAAAATCGATTGTAAGACTGTTATGTGTTTTTATGATTTTTATCAAACTCATAATCTCCTCTAATCTAAATCCATTTTCGGACGGAATTCCGGTTGCGGGAAAAATTGATTTATCCAGTACGTCACCATCAAAACTTACATGAAGATGCTCAAAAGTATTTATAAACTTTTCAAATTCTTTAAGTGTTTGTTTTTTACTATTAGTCAAACTTAGTCTGGAGATTATTTTTATATTACTTTCTTCAATAAATTTTTTCTCTCCCGGGTCCAATTCTAAATTTCCAACAATTAATAAATTTTCTACTGGAATTTTATTTGGAATCAGTCCGTCAATTTGTTCAACATCAAATTTGTCAAATAGTGGTCTCAGATACATCCCATGAAAATTATTTGACGGACTTTCATAAAATTTATTTATATCGCCATGTGAATCAAAATGAATATAACCAAGACGCGAGGTTTCTCCTATCCGATCAATTACTGCAAGAACTGATGAAAACGAAACTATATGGTCTCCCCCAATAACAATTTGCATTTCTCCATCTCTAAGTTCTCCATTAATAAAATTCTTAAAATCTAAGATATTATTCCTAAATAAATCAAAGTATGCGTCTCTCAAAGCTCCATCCGGATTTGGAAAATCAAAAGAGGAAATTTTGTAATGTTCAAATTTCTCAAGAAATCTACTGTCTAAAATCTCATCCGCTCCTTTTTCTA
>JBBTWB010000081.1:0-2247 GCA_038078635.1 Patescibacteria group bacterium
TTGAACTTTCATTATTTTAACCTAAATGTTATCCTTCCTTTACCATCATCATACGGCGTCATTTCTATTCTTACCCGGTCACCTGGTAAGATTTTTATAAAATGCATCCTCATTTTTCCTGAAAGATGACAAATAATCACCTTACCGTCTGCCAATTCTACTCTAAATAAAGTATTAGGCAGAGATTCCAAAACTTTTCCTTCTGTTTCAAATGAGCCCTGATGTACCATACAAAAAATCCGAAACACGAAATCCGAAGTTCGAAACACTAAATGGAACCTGACTCAGACTAAGTCTCGAATTTCGATATTCGATTTTCGAATTTAGGCTCTTATTGTATCAAACCAGCCTCCAAAGAGCAACTACGCGGAGCTTAAATCCGATTATTGCGTTATAATAACCGGTTTTCCTTTAGTGATTTCAATTGTGCGCTCAAAAAGACCGGAAAGCGAACCGTCAGCACTTCCAATTGTCCAACCGTCTTCCGACGTGAGAGATACCTCAGAACGCCCCATGTTATAGATTACTTCAACTGCTATTGTCATGCCTGGCTTTAAAAGCGGCGTTTTCTCTATTTTTCTATTAAGATAACCCGGAACTTCAGGATCTTCGTGAAGTTCACGCCCCACTCCATGACCAATTAAGGAACGGACTACCGAATATCTACCTTCACCCTCAACAATGTCCTGTATAGCTTTTGAGACATCTCCGATTCTATTTCCTCCAACCGCTTGTTTTATTCCTGCTTCAAGCGCTTTTTTACCGGTTTCTAAGAATTTATCAATTCCGTCGTATTTTTGAGATTTGAGATTTGCTTTTTGAGATGAGACGCGAATCGTCTCTGCCATATCTGTATAGAATCCTTTATAAAAAACTCCGCAATCAACCCCTAGAACATCTCCCTCTTTAAATTTATAGCCTGTAGGAATTCCATGAACCACCACATTATTTGTAGAAATGCACGTTGCATGCTTATACCCTTTTACTTTTTTAAAGGCTGCTTCTCCGCCTTTTTCACTAATCAGCTTATCGGCCAAAGCATCAACTTCAATTTCCGTCATTCCCGGCATAGCGCTACCTAGAACTTCAAATAACACAGAAGCAAGTATTTTTCCGCCGGTTTTCATTATTTTTATCTCTTCCGGTGTTTTTATATCAATCATTTATTCATTTCCTCCATAATTTCTTTGTGGACGTCTTCAATTGGTCTTGCGCCATCTATTTCCACAAGTAAACCTTTGTTTTTATAAAAATTAATTACTGCTTCCCTGTCTTTGTCCTGGTTTTCCCGTCTTTTCATAACAATATCGGGATCGTCATCTCCTCTCCCTCTGTGAGTTATTCTTCCTATCATTTCTTCATTGCTGATATTGATATAAAATGCTTTTTTAACTTCAATACCTTTTACAGAAAGATATTCATTAAAAGCATCCAGATCCTCCCGTGTTGCAGGAAAATTATCTATAATTAATCCTTCTTTTAGAGAATCAATTTTATCTTTTACCAGATGGAATTTTAAAGAAATAGGAAGATGGAGTCCTTTCATGCTGTAATTCTCAAACCCTTCAATTGCTTTTGGATCTCCTTTTTCGTACGCCTCCCGGATTAGTGCGCCCATTGAATAAACAGGCAAATTTATTTCTTTTGAAAGAAGTTTTGCTTGCGTATCTTTTCCTGCAAATGGCGGTCCGATAAAAATAATAATCATAATTTTCTCAAAAACTCCTCAAGTCTTTCTTTATAACCATTTTCATCGTTACTGTTAATAAAGTAATCCGAGATTGCCAAGCATTTGGCAACTTGAAGTCCTGTTTCTTTGTCTTCGGTAATTCCTAAATCTCTCAAATCCAAACTGTCAAACAATTCCCGGGTCAAACTTTCTCTATTCTGCATCTGCTTAACTCTTTCAAACCTAACGTCTCTGTCTGCAACAATCCCGAGAAGCGTAAACTTTGAAGCTTTTTTAAACTCTTCTATTTCTCCCAAATTTCTTATTCCATCAATTACTGTTTTGTCTATATTATTATTACGAACAAACTCCAATGCCTTTTTTGCAAGAAATCCCGATCCCTTTTCATTTCTCCAAAGATTTCCCAGATCCTGAAGATTTTTTCGACTTATCTCTTTATTGTCAAGCTTTAATTGCTCTTCGAGAAAAGAAGATAGGGTAATTTTCTTAAATCCTTTTGTTTCAAAAAAAGAAGCCGCAGTAGACTTACCACTTCCAAACGGCCCCGTAATTCCTAT
>JBBTWB010000082.1:0-1162 GCA_038078635.1 Patescibacteria group bacterium
TTTTTCAAGCCAGTTTTTGTCTGGAAGATAATTATCTGAATCAATAAAGCAAATTATTTCTCCCTTTGCATGTCTTAGACCAACTCCTCTACATGCCTCCGGATCCTTAGGGTATTCACTCTGAACAATATTTATTTCTAATTTAGATCTTCTTAGTATCTCTACGGTTTTATCTGTAGAATTTCCATCCACTGCTATAACCTCTATCAACTTTCTTGGATAATCTTGTGCAATTATTGTCTCTAAAACTGAGGAAATAGTTCTCTCAACATTCCAAGTAATTATAATTATTGATACCGTTGGTAAATTTTTTATTTTTTTATTTTTCATTTTTTAATAATCTTAAACTAAGATTAGCAGCATTTTCCCAATTTAATTCTTTTGCCCATTTAAGTCCATTAATTTGATAGCTATTATATCTTTTTTTATCTGAAATTAAACTAATCACTTCGGTAGCCATTTGCAACGGAGTATTTTGAGATACCACTAAACCCGTTGTGTTATTTTTGACAGACTCATTCAGCCCTGAAGAATTATAAACAACTGAAGGTGTTCCTTGTGAAGCGGCCTCAATAACTACCAATCCCCAACCTTCTTTAATAGAACCGTGCAACAATAAATGAGATTTTCTCATTAGCTCCAACTTCTTTTTTTCAGAGACAAAGCCCCAAAATTTAATATGTTTTTTTAAATTAAGTTTTTCTATTTTATTAATTTTTAAACTTTTTATATATTCGGGGTCTCCGGTACCTATAATCCATAGTTCGGATTCTTTGATTTTTTTATTAATTATAGAAAAAGCATCTATTACATCTTCTATTCCTTTCATTTTTACAATTCTGTTTATAGAAATAAAAGTATATTTTTTATTTTTAGTAGGTAATTTTTGCAATACTTTTGCATTACTAGGACAAGGAATCGAAAGGCAATTTTTTCTTTCTATCCCAAATTTAACTAATTCATCAATTGTAAATTTAGAATCAGTCCAGAATTTTTTATTTTCGTATATTTTTAAATAAAATTTATCTATGATCGGTCCCAGCTTGTTGAGTGGAAAACCAAAAGTGTAACCCCAAATCTCACCTGCTACTTCGTGGATTAGAACCAAAATAGGTTTTCTAGCATAAAAAGGGGTAAAGAAAGGTATTCCATGAACTTCGTC
>JBBTWB010000083.1:0-2514 GCA_038078635.1 Patescibacteria group bacterium
GGCTGCACCCTTGAGAGAAAAAGAAGAGGAATTAAAGAAACGGGGCGTATTAGGACCGGGAGGGATTATGGAGTATATAAAGACTAAAAAGAAAACTCTTGCTGCTTCAGTTTTGGCAGCGCTAATAGCAGGAATACTAACAGGGGGTCCCGGAGCATTTTCTGGCTTGCTGGTAGCCGGTGGTTCTGTAGCTGGAGATCAGGCGAGAAATCCTTATTTATAAATCGTATTCGTAGACTTTTCCTTTTTCGTGCTCAAATGAGGCCATTTGAACATCTGTCATTTTTTCAAAATATTTTCTGATTGGTCTTAAACTATTTGCGCAAGCGCAAATTAAAATCACATCATTTTGATAAACATTTGCTATGACTTCTTTAAGAAATTCCATTACTCTTACTTCGACTTCTTTTAAGCTCTCTCCATTCGGTGGAGGAGTGTCATATCCTCTATGCCAGGCAGGATATTCTTTAGGGTAAAGTTTTTCTGTTTGAGGCTTACTTTTCCCCGTGAGATCTCCATAGTCTCTTTCCAGAATTCTAGGATCTGCTATGGTTTCAACGCTCCCATGGTGCTCTAGAACAATTTCAAGCGTATGTTTGCTTCTGATATTTGTAGCAGAGTAGGCTTTAGTTACATTCTCATCTTTTAGTTTATTTCTTATTTCTTTTGCTTCCTCGATTCCTTCAGGAGTTAAATCAGGATCCCGTCTTCCTGAAAAAATCCTTTCTTTGTTGTCTGTCGATTCCGCATGTCTGAAAAGAAAAATACGAGCCATAGCCTTAGTATATAGTATTTAGTATATTGTATCTAGTATATGGGACTTTTGGACTTAATTTTTCCACGGTATTGCGTTAATTGCAAAAAATACGGTGATTATCTTTGTCCAAACTGTTTTTCAAGGCTATCATTTGACACCAAAAACATTTGTTTGGTTTGTACAAAGCCGTCATACGACGGGCTAACACATCCAAAATGCGTGGGAAAATATAGAATTGACGGTTCATTTACAGGAATAGTTTTTAATCACATCTCCAAAAAACTGATTTATCAATTCAAATACAAGCCTCATCTGTCTAATTTATCTTCTTTCTTGGTTGACCTGCTTTATGAATCTTTAATTCAAAATGAGCAGTTTAACAGGGTCCTGAAACAAGTTCAGGATGACATCATTTTTGTTCCGGTTCCTTTGAGTACGGGCAAACTCCGAAAAAGGGGATATAATCAGGCCGGGATTTTGGCAAAGGGACTAGCTAAAAAGTTTGGACTTGAAACAATTGATGGCTTGATTAGAGTTAAAGAAACAAGATCTCAAGTAGGTTTGAATAAGGAGGAGAGAAGGGATAATATTGCGGATGCGTTTAGCCTGAAAAAACAGTACAAATACTATATAAAGCATAAAAATATAGTTCTGGTTGATGACGTCCTTACAACGGGCGCAACTATGTCAGAAGCAGCAAAAATATTAAAAAAATCAGGTGCAAAAAAAGTCTTCGCCATCGCTTTCGCAAAAGAAGATTAATTATTAGTAATTAGATACTAGATAATAGATATTAGTTGGTTGTGGATTTGACTTTAGAAGCTAATAATGGTATTATACGGTCCTTGGGGATGCATTGCATCGACAAGCAGTACATTAATAAATTGCAAGCTGACTTTGATAAGTAGTCATAAAACATATATCAAAAATTAAATGCTAAAGCATTTATAGGCGATAAGGTATCAGCTTTTGCTGGTGCTTTCCGCGCTCCACAATTTACCCCGGCTTTTGCCTAAGTAAATTTAAAAGCTGTTCAATATGTCCTTCTCTCAGTGAGGCATTTTGAGCATAAAATCAGCTGAGAAAACTGTAAGGACGTTGGTTAGTGCCTTATTGTAATTATAACCTCGGCTCTATTTATGGATGTTTGTTTTCAAAGAATAGAGTAATCAAAAAAATAACAAAATAAGCTTGTAGACATTTAAAAATAAACTTCTTGCACTCGAGATCACTTCTCGACATCTCCACAAAAAACCCTGACATATTGTTCAGGGTTTTTTATTGGATATCTAATATCTATTTTCTAGTATCTAATTGCTAATTTACGAGGCTAGCTCCTGCTCTATTTGACGTTTTAAATCCTTCTTTTTCAAGGCGCTCTTCTTATCATATTGCTTCTTTCCTTTACCTATTCCGACTTCGAGCTTAATCAGTCCGTGTTTGTCATAGAATGAGATTGGAACCAGTGTGGAATTTGCTCCATCAGTTTTTCCTTTGAGGCTAATTATCTCTTTTTTATGAAGTAAAAGCTTTCTGGTTCTGGTTTCATCATAATTTTCAGGCCTCGCATATTCATAAGGAAAAATTTTAGCATTTATAAGATAGGCTTCGTTACCCATAATCCTTACATAACTTCCGGTGAGATCTGCGTGCCCCATTTTGACAGCCTTTACTTCGGCTCCGTTAAGATTTATTCCAGCCTCAAATTTGTCTCCGATCTGATAATCAAAAAACGCGCGTTTATTAGTAATTTTCAT
>JBBTWB010000084.1:0-2880 GCA_038078635.1 Patescibacteria group bacterium
GTAAGCAGCCCGCCTTCTGAAACATCATGGCAAGATAAAATATTTCCGCTCACAATTCCCTTATAAATTGCATTTGCTATTTTTTTAAAATGATTTAAATCATTTTTTGGAACTTTATTGCCAAGAAGACCGTTGACATCAAAATAAATAGATCCGCCCATTGCCTTTTGATCCAAATTACCAAGCAAACAAATTATCGAACCGGTTTTTTTTAAATCCGCTGTTACGGTTTTACCTGTATCAGGAATTCTTCCAAAAACAGACATACAAAGAACAGGCGGGATTTTTATAACAGTGTCACCCTTTCTATAAGTAGATGACAAACTGTCTTTTCCGGAAATTACAGGAATTTTAAATGCTTTCATCAAATCCACTACTGCGTCCACTGACTTATCCAACGACCATAACGATTCTTCATCCGGAAACGGCCAGATATAATTATTAACTAGAGAGGCCTCAGAAATATCTCCGCCAACCGATACATAGTTGCTCAAAGCCTCAACTCCCGCCCAAATACTTCCATAATATGGATCTATCTTATTTAAAACCGGATTAAGTCCGTGGGAAATAATCATTCCATATTTCTTATTTAAAAACGGCCGGATCACCGGACTGTCATTTGGTCCGTCCAGATTTTTCCCTCCGTATGGCTGCAAATCATTAGTTCCCTGAACCGAATGATCGTAAACTCTAACAATCGGTTCTTTTGAGGCTACATTTCCATGCGCTAAAACTTTTTTAAAGATTTCAATCCATTCCTTTTCATTCTTCGGCTGCTTTGGTTGCTTTTCAACTTTTGCTTTACTATGAGCGGAACGAAGAGCGGTCATTGTCCTATGCGGTAAACCGTGATGCAGGAAATTCATTGATAAGTCACAGACCTTTTTTTTACCATAATAAACTTCAAGTCTTTTGTTTCCGCTAAATTTTCCGAGCAAGCTTGCTTCCACATTATATTTTTTACAGATCGTGAGTAGCTTTTTTAAATCTTTTTTCGCAATTGCTAAAACCATTCGCTCTTGCGATTCTGAAACCCAGATTTCCCAGGGAGAAAGTCCATGATACTTAAGCGGGGCTTTTGAAAGATCAACTCTAACTCCCACACTTTCTCCAATTTCTCCAACTGCAGAAGAAAATCCGCCGGCTCCGCAATCCTGAATTGCACGGATTAGTCCTTTGTCACGGGCTTCCAAAATTACATCAAAAGTTCTTTTCTCTTCTATGGCATTTCCAATTTGTACTGCAGATGAATTAATAGAAATTGTCTTATCTGTCATTTCCCCTGATGAAAAAGTAGCACCATGAACCCCGTCCCTTCCCGTTTTACTTCCGACTGCAATTATTAGATCCCCTTTTACTGGTTTTCCTTTTTGAGCAAGTTTAGTTGGAATTATTCCATATGCTCCGACAATTACCGTAGGCTTTGCTCTAAAATCATCATGAAAATGAATTGATCCATTGTTGGTAGGAATTCCTACTCTATTTCCATAATCTCTAACTCCCGCAACAACGCGTTTCAATAAATAGTCCGGAGGCAAACATCCGGCTGGGAGTTCTCTCGCCGGTAAATCGGGGTTTGCAAAACAAAAAATATCGGTTGATGCGATTGCTTTTGCACCCTGCCCTGTTCCTAAAACGTCCCTAAATACTCCGCCGCTTCCTGTCATTGCTCCGCCATACGGCTCAATTGCAGATGGACTATTATGGGTTTCTACTTTTCCGCAAATCGAAAAACCATCATAAAATTTCATAACCCCTGAGTTATCTACAAATGCAGAGACTATATTTTTGTCATGCTTCCAGGCTTCTTTTTTAATGCGGTCAATCAAAGGATCTTTCTTTTTCCCATCCACTATTAAATTTGCCTTAAAAGTTTTATGAGCACAGTGTTCACTCCAAGTTTGGGCAAGAGTTTCCAACTCACAATCAGTCGGATCTCTTTTTATTTTCTTAAAATAATTTTGGATAACTTTCAGCTCGGTTAAATTCAAAAACAATTTGTCTTTCGATAAGCCCATGAGATCATCATCGGACATTTGCATCATAGGAATAATTGAAGTTGGTCCCACTCTTCCCTCTATTAAAAGCGTCTTTGGAGGTTTCTCTACAATATATTCAATCAAAGGATTAAATAACTTCAAATCCCATACAACTTCCGCAGCTTTTACCTTGTCAATTTTTCCAAAAAAATAAAATTCAGAAGATGAATAAGCAGCAACAAGTTTTATTCCCAGGTCTTTTGCAGATTTTATAATACTTGCCGCTTCAGGATTCATAACTCCGGGTTTATAGGCGATTTCAACTGATTTTGAGGAATTATTAAAAGGATAAGAATCAATAAAGTATTTTTGATTAATAGATTCAGATAATAATTTTTCTGCTAGAAATTTAGCGCTTTTTTTATCAATTCCTTCCAGTCTATAAAGACGTGAACTTCTGACTTTTGAAACTGGTAACTTTTTTAAACTGTTAAAAATCCCAAACCCCTTAGAATCTTCTTTTTCATCGGCAGATATAACCCTAACTGTTTGGATCATCTATAAATTCTTTCTATGTCTCTTGAACCGATATCAGTTCTATAGTGTAAATTGTTTCCTTCAATATATATTAGAGACATTGCTTGGTATGCCCATTTTCTTGCTTCAATCACATTTTTTCCAACTCCTACAACATGCACCAATCTTCCGCTTGAAACAATATAATTTCCATTTTCCTTTTTAACACCTGCTCCATATATTTTTACGTTTTTTACTTTTACAGCATTTTCAATTCCAAATATTTTCTTGCCTTTTACATTTGAGTAATCCCCGGGATAACCTTTTGGCGCTGCGGTCACAGCTATCCGGTAATTTCCATCATTTTTTATTTTTAATTTCCCAA
>JBBTWB010000085.1:0-2155 GCA_038078635.1 Patescibacteria group bacterium
ATAAATGAGTAATCTAAACAAGTTAGATCCGTCAAATTTTAGACAGTTTATTCTTGATACTCCAACTCAGTTTGATGTGGGAATGAATTTAGCAAAAAACATCAAAGTTGAAGGAAACTTCAAATCCTTAACAGTTACCGGCATGGGAGGATCTGCTCTTCCCGTTAATTTACTCCAGACTTATTGCAATAGTTTGGTTGAAACAAATCCTGACTACAAACCGCTTAATATATTTATTAATAGGTCATACGCCCTTCCTCCTCAAGCTAAGTCAAAAGACTCATTAAACTTTTTCTCATCTTACTCAGGTACCACCGAAGAAGTAATCTCTTCTCTTGAGGAAGCAAAAAAACTAAATCTTCCATTCATTGGATTTTCAAGCGCAGGAGATATTGAAAGATTATCAAAAGAATATGGTATGCCACATATAAAACTACCTATTCCCTACCCTAATTACCAACCAAGGATGGGAACAGGATATTTTTTTGGCTCCATGTATCAAGTTCTGGTAAACCACGGATTAGCTCCTGATCAAACCCGGGAAATAAGAGAAAGTGCAGCTACGTTTGGTAATTTAATGGGAAGTTATGAAGAAAAAGGTAAAGAGTTGGCAAAATCACTCAAAGGCAGGACCCCTGTAATTTACACTTCACAAAAATATAATCCTTCTGCTATGATCTGGAAAATAAAAATGAATGAAAACGCTAAAACTCCTGCATTTTGGAACTATTTTTCTGAGCTAAATCATAATGAAATGGTAGGATTCACTAATCCTCAGGCCAAATTCTTTCTAATTATGCTAAGAGATAAAGAGGATGATCCCAGAAATCTTAAAAGATATGATGTGACAGCAAACCTTCTTAGGGAAAAAGGAATTGAGTCTGTGATACTTAATTTAGATGGAGATAATACATTTTCTAAAATGTTTTTAACCATTAATCTTGCAGATTGGACTTCGTATTATCTTGCTTTAGAATACGGTCAGGATCCGACACCTGTTGAAATGGTGGAAAAACTTAAAAAAATCCTAGCCTCCTAACAAACCTACTTGATAAATTAGTCAATTCTTACCATAATAAAGCTAATGCCCAAAAACGTTGTTTGGTTTGATGAAGTTGATAAAGGGGATGTAAATCTGGTTGGCGGAAAAGGCGCTAATTTAGGCGAAATGACTAAAGCCCGCTTCCCTGTCCCTAATGGATTTATAGTTACATCAGGTGCTTATTTTCAATTCTTAAAGCAAAATAATCTCGAATTAAAAATTAAGCATCTCCTGAATACCTTAAATACCGGTAATCAGCACTCTCTAAAACAAGTATCAGATCTTATAAAAAACGAAATACTCGCTGGAGATATGTCTCAAGAACTTATTTTAGAGATATATTCTGCATATAAAAAACTTGACGGAAAACTAACAGACCCGCTTGTTGCGGTAAGATCCTCAGCAACGGCAGAAGATCTCCCAAACGCCTCATTTGCAGGCCAGCAGGAAACATACCTTAATGTAAAAGGAGAAAGTAATTTAATTATTAAAATTAAGGAGTGTTGGGCTTCCCTCTTTGAAGAAAGAGCTATTTTTTATAGACATGAGAACAAATTTGATCATTTTAGGATAGGAATTGCTGTCCCTGTTCAGAAAATGGTTGAGTCTGATAAATCAGGAGTTATGTTTACAATTGATCCTGTAACGAATGACAAGTCAAAGATAACAATTGAAGCCATTTTCGGACTTGGAGAGATGATTGTACAAGGCAAAGAAAAGCCTGATCACTATGAAGTTTCAAAGCTCTCCGGGAAAATTTTACTAAAAGAAATTGCAACGCAGCATAAAATGCTAAAGAAAGTTGGTACTTCAAATAAGGAGGTAAACGTATCTCTTTTTTCAAAAAATAAACAAAAAATCTCAGATGATCAGATAATAAAATTAGCAGAGCTTGGAAAAAAGCTTGAAAAACATTATTTCTTTCCTCAAGATATTGAATGGGCAATTCAGGGAGGTAGTGTTTATATTGTCCAAACCCGGCCTATTACTACAGTAAAACAAACTACGAAGGTTTCTGAAAATCAACAAAAAGTAAATCTGGGAACACCTTTATTTAGAGGCGACCCTGCAAGTCCGGGTTTAGTTACCGGACACGTAAGAATCTTAAATAGC
>JBBTWB010000086.1:0-1620 GCA_038078635.1 Patescibacteria group bacterium
TCAATTAACCTAATTTTTGCTGATGCAATTTGTTATCCTTGACATTATACTTTTGGCCCTAGATACTAGGTACTAGATAATAGATATTAGTAGAAATTAGCTAATTAATATTTGACAATTAGCAATTAAAATCGCTAGTATCTAGTAACTGAAATATATGGAAAACAAAGTGGAACTTGGAATTAAGCTAGAAAGAGTTACAGTATTTGTTACAGGATTATTTTTAATCTTATTCCCTGTTCTGGTAACAGATTTATCAACTGATGCATTTTCTATTCCAAAACAGACAATTCTAGCCATTACTGCAATTTCAGGATTAGTTCTTCTGGGAATTAAAGGAGTTTTAGCAGGTTCGGTAAAATTAAGACGCACGCCGTTTGATCTTCCAATAGTGTTATTCGTAATAGCAGCCCTTCTTTCTGCAATCTTTGCAGTAAACAGAGCTGACTCCTTTATTTCTTTTGTACCATTTCTTTTTGCTGCCCTACTTTACTTTCTAATAACAAATAGTGCAAAAAGAGCACAGGACGTAATGTTTTTACAGGGATCATTGATACTGGGCGCGATTATTGTTTCAACTGTAACATTTCTGTCTTATCTAAAAATTTACGTTCTCCCATTTCCTTTTGCAAAAGCACAAACTTTTACACCGCTTGGTTCATTATTTGATCAACTATTATATCTAGCTCTTGTTCTTTCTCTGTGTCTTTATATGGCATGGCCCGCTCTTAAGAGAAGAGTCGTTGAAAAAGGAAGATTAATCTTTGTAGTCGGTGCATTCTTCGTATTAATAGGAACATTTGTTACTCTTTTAGGAGTAGTTACTCTTCAAAAACCGGTTATTCTGCCTTTCCAGACAGGATTTCAGATTGGATTTGCATCAATATCCCAGGATTCAGGCCGCGTAGTACAGGGCTTTTTAATGGGTTCTGGCCTTGGCACATTTCTAGCTGACTTTACCAGATTCAAACCTGCCGCATTTAACCTTAATCAAGACTTATGGAATTTAACGTTCCTAAGATCTTCCAGCTTTATACTTGAGTTAATAGCTACAACCGGACTTCTAGGAATTCTCTCTTTCCTTTTCCTGGCTTTTAGAATTATCAGAACAAAACCATTGTTTATTCCTTTAATCTTAGCTTTAGTTTTTGCATTAATATTTCCTTTCGCATTCTCAACAATATTAGTATTCTTTGTATTGATTGCTTTATTTAGCGCACAGCAAGGTTTAGTCGAAAGACAGAAACAACGCTTCTTTGACGTAGAATTAAAGCTGGTAACTCTTAGGCGTGGTGTTTTTGCTCTTAGTGATCCAGGACATAGAAGCGATTCCGAGTATGGAAATTTACTTCCATACGCCTTACTCATCATAATAATTGGGTTTTCTATTTTGCTGGGCGTTGCTGTAGGAAGATTTGTAGTATCAGACTATCTTTTCCAAAAGTCTCTAGTCTCGGCTTCACAAAATAATGCACAGAAGACATATCAACTGGAGACCCGGGCAATCCAACTCTTCCCTCAAAGAGACGGATATCATAGAATCTTCTCACAAATAAATCTATCAATTGCAAACAATATCGCATCAGGTATCCCAAAAGATCAAAAACCACCTGCACAAAC
>JBBTWB010000087.1:0-9880 GCA_038078635.1 Patescibacteria group bacterium
AAGAGATTCGTCGATATAGAAGATTTTGAAAAAGAAGTAAAAAAACTAATAAATTGACAAATAGTCGCATGGCTACATAGCTGCACAGTTTGTTTTGAAACTATGTAACAATTCAACTATTTAGCTATTTTTGCCTATGAAATTAGATGGAATAAGACAGAAAGTATTTTTAGACCGCTACTCTTTAAAAGATAAAGAGGGTAAACCTGTGGAACAAACTCCTGATGAGATGTGGAGAAGAGTATCTAAGGCAATTGCAGGAGTTGAGAAACCAAAAGACCGAAAGATTTGGGAGAAAAAATTCTACGATGCAATGGAAGGATTTAAATTTCTGCCGGGCGGAAGAATATTATCGGGTGCCGGAACCGGTTTTGACGTTACTTACTTTAACTGCTTTGTAATCCCAAACCCTCCTGATTCAAGAAGTGGAATAATGCAAAATCTAACTCAAATGATTGAAATTATGGCAAGAGCCGGAGGAGTTGGTTTAAATCTTTCATCTTTAAGGCCCCGTGGGACCCGTGTTAAAAAGGTAAACGGATTTTCTTCGGGTCCTCTAAATTGGGCAGAGCTTTACTCGCTTGCGACAAAAGATATTGTCCAGCAAGGCGGAAGCAGACGCGGCGCACTCATGCTTATGCTTCACGATTGGCATCCTGATATCGAAGAATTTATTACAGTAAAACAGGATTTGAATAAAATAAATGGCGCAAACTTATCCGTGTGCGTATCGGATGCTTTTATGGATGCAGTTAAAAAAGATGCAGATTGGGATTTGGTATACCCTGATTTAGACGATAAAAAATATGATAAAAAATGGACAGGAGATATAGAAGAATGGAAAAAAGTGGGCGGGAAAATAGAAGTTAAAAAGACTGTTAAAGCAAGTTATCTTTGGGATTTAATTTGTAAAGCAGCTTGGCAAAGCGCTGAGCCAGGACTCCACTTTTTAGATAGAAGCAATAAAAGAAGCAATACATGGTATTTTGAAAGACTTACTGCAACAAATCCTTGCGGAGAGCAACCTCTTTCTCCATGGGCTGTTTGTAATTTAGGCGCAATCAATCTTTCAGCATATGTAAATGAAAAGTCTGAGTTTGATTACGTCAATTTTGGAAAAGACGTTAGGACCGCAATGAGATTTTTGGATAACGTAATTGATGATACATATTATTTCTTTAAAGAAAATGAAAAAGTTGCAAAAGATATCAGACGCACCGGTTTAGGAATCCTGGGCCTAGCAGATGCTTTGATTAAAATGAAGCTCAAATACGGCACTCCTGAGTCGGAAGAAACTCTCAGGAAGATTTTTGAAACTCTCAGGAACAATGCATATGATGTCTCAGCTGACATTGCAAAAGAAAAAGGAGCATGTCCTAGATTTAATAAAGAAAAATATCTAAAAGGTTATCATATAGAGCGTTTGCCGGAAGAAATCAAGGCAAAAATTGCAAAAAACGGAATCAGAAATGCAGTTTTATTAACAATTGCCCCAACAGGAACAACTTCTCTAATTTCTGGAGTCTCATCCGGAGTAGAGCCGGTTTATGAGTTTGACTTTATAAGGCGTGACCGGTTGGGCGAGCATAAAATGTTTCATCCTTTGTATGATCAGTGGAAAAAAGATCATCCAAAAGATCCTAAACCTGACTATTTTGTCTCAGCAAATGATCTTACCCCGGAAGAACATGTTATGGTTCAGGCAATTGCTCAGGAATATATTGATTCTTCAATCAGTAAGACAGTGAACGCACCGAATGCACATACAGTTGAAGACGTAAAAAATCTTTACATGCTAGCTTATGACAACGGTTTGAAAGGAGTGACTTATATGAGAGATGGAAGTAGGGAAGGGGTATTGTCCCGTGTTGAAGAAAAAAAGGAACAGCCGCAAGTTCAGATTCCGTCAGACAGAGTAATGGCGCCCCGCCCGATGATGGTAGAAGGAGTTACTTATAAGACGCAAACTCCTGTCGGAGATACGTTTATTACATTAAATCATGATCAAAACGGAGAGCCGTTTGAAGTATTTATAACAATTGGAAAACCAGGGTCTGATGTTGCCGCAATGGCAGATGCCCTAGGGCGTATGATTTCCCTGAACCTTCGTCTTGCAGGCTTGCTTCCGCCGCGCGAGCGCATCAGACAAATTATATCCCAGCTTTCGGGAATTGGAGGAGCAAGGAGTGTTGGATTCGGAGAAAACCGCGTACGCTCTCTTCCTGATGCAATTGCTATAGTTTTAGCCAAGCAGTATGCATTTAAAGTTAATGGAGTAGTAGAAGATAAGCTAGCCCCGGCAAATACCAGTGGTCAACAACCCGCAGCTCCGGATACGGCAGTTGCCGCAGATGCTCCTGTAACGGAAACAAAAGAGGAAATAACAATTCTTCAGCAGCTTCCTCTCCAAGAAGGAATTACCTCCGTTGATAAACCAAAAACACACAACTTTGATATTTGTCCTGAATGCGGAACATCAGCTTTCGTATATGAGGAAGGCTGCGGAAAGTGCTATGCCTGTGGCCACTCAGAGTGTTAATCAGATACTAGAAACTAGTTATTAGATATTAGTTGCGAAAAATTTAAATTTGTACTAGTATCTAGTCTCTAATATCTATTTACTAAAATAATCAGTAAGGATTGGGTAAGAGAGGTGTGAATCCTCCACAGTGCCGCTACCGTACAGTCGGAAAACCACCTTATGTAGTTCTCGGGATCAAGAAAAGTTCGATAAATCAAACTTAACTTCTCGGGGACGGGGAGTTTTTTTTATGCGTTCGAAAATCTCAGCACAAGTGGCAGGACCGATTTATACAAGAACAGGAGATAAGGGTAAAACTTCACTTTTTGATGGAAAAAGAGTCTTAAAGTCAGATAAAAAAGTTGAAGCGTACGGCACAATTGATGAGCTGAATTCATCAATTGGTGCAGCCGCTGCGTTTATAAAAGTCCGATCAATCAATAAACAACTGGAAGAAATCCAAAATGATCTTTTAGAAATTGGTTCATCTCTCGCAGTATCAACAACGCTTCCCGTAGATCAGCTGAATAGCCGTCCTAAAGAACTTGAAATTCTAATTGATAAACTCACAAAACAATTGCCGCCACTAAATCAGTTCATCTTACCCGGAGGAGGAAAGGGTGGGGCTCTTCTTCATGTTGCCAGAACTGTTGCAAGGCGGGCGGAGAGAAATATTGTTCGATTAAGTCAGAAAGAACAAATTGATCAGACAATAATCATTTACCTAAATCGCTTATCAGACCTTCTTTTCACAATGGCGCGTTTCATTAATTACAAAATGAAGCAAAAGGAAAAGATTTGGAGGAAAAAATAAAATGAGCGCAGAAATGTCCCCACAACCAGCACCGGCTTTGACTTCTTCAGATAGTTTTAGGGTTGACTACCGCCCTGAAGTGACTAATCCAGAGATCAGCAAGGAGATAAAGTCTTATATATTTGAGTTCAGACTTCAAGCTCAAAAATATGACTATGATTTGTCTCTGTCTGCTCAGGGCGGAGCATGGAGATTAGGCGATCCCGACAGAGGTGAACCTATGACCACAAAAGCACACAGAGCAATCCTTGACAGGAGACTGCGTGGAGAACCTACGCATAGAGAGGAGGCTGAATTTACTGGTTTGACTTTTTTGGAGCAACAATTGGGCGAAGCTCAAATTGGAGATTCAATAATTTGGTTTAG
The DNA here is from genome assembly GCA_038078635.1 of Patescibacteria group bacterium. Classification (GTDB taxonomy): domain Bacteria; phylum Patescibacteriota; class Microgenomatia; order Levybacterales; family UBA12049; genus 2-01-FULL-39-10-A. The sequence goes on from JBBTWB010000087.1 coordinate 3,702, forward strand.
TCCTCCGGGGCCAAGAGATCAAGGCTACAGTCAAGACTACGGATTTGGATTCAGCGGTAATGTAATTGCGCAGGGTAAGGCTAAAAAAACGATTAAGATGACTGCAAATAGGTTTGAGAAGCCTACATTAGAACAATATAACGAAGCATTCAGACTTCTTGTTGGGCAAGGATTTAATGGTCAAACCGCAGACGACTTTTTAAGACTTCCCGCAGTTATAAAAGGCGGTTTAGCGAATGAATATACCGAAGCAGTTTTTGCTAATACTTTTGGCTTTGCTTTTGATCTCGTTGAGGCAGAGAGAAATGAGCAGATATATGGGGTTAGGCTTAAACATCTGGCAGATGAGTTTATTGCAAATTACTTAAATATGTCTACTGCAGAGAGAATTAGATCAATTCACGCTATGGAAAATATCGCAGCAGAAGCAAAAAGAAACTGGGAAAGAGAAGTTGTTTTATACAGTGATTTGAATCTTACTCAGGCAATGGCAGTTTATGGCCATGAACCAGAAAAGGTTTTGGGTAGTTGTCCGGTTGTAAGTAATAATCCTTTGTCAGGAGGAGCCTATGGTGAAACATTTGGTTCCGGTTTAATATTCAGATTGCCGCCTGATGAGTACGGATTTAGGGAGGTTTTATGCCCAGCCTGTGGAGAAATATGTATAAGACCTAAAGGTAAGCTTTTAGATGCTTGCACAAATGATAAATGCTCTAATCCGGGAGCAATCGCCTGTAAGCCAGGTAGAATGAACTAATTTGTTAGCTAGTTGTGAGGTTAGTGTCAATCTTTTTAGACTCCTTATGATAATATAGTTGTATATGGCTCAAGATCAAATAACAACGCCAATTAGTCCGCCGGAACCTAATTTTGTAGCTCCTACCAAGGAGGCAGGACCGGTTGTTGACGTACCGGTTCAGTCAGCAGAGATAAGTGAATTCGTGCAAAGAATACCAGTTCAGCCGGAAATTCCTGATGATGTTGCAGTGGCGGGAGTTATTGATGGAGAAGATAAATTAAACTTCTCCCAAACTGCTCTTCAAGGCGTAGGTGCAACTCCCTCAGTTAATCCAAGCCTTTCTGCATTTAAAGGCTTGACTCTTGTTATGCCTGAAGCAAAAGCAACGAAGCTAGTAGAAAAAGGAGATCCTCAAGAAGGAGAAACTGGTGAAGCCGAAGTAGAAGTTAAGCAAATTAAAAGATGGAGATGGATGGAGGAATTAGCAAACTTACTACCAAAAGCAGCATAAATATATGGAAAATTTACTTTCAGACCCGGGATCAATATTCTTAACGTTCTTTCTATTAGCGACAACACTGGTTGTGGTTTTTGGAGGAATTGCTCTTTTAGCTTATCTTGTATTTACTTCGTACAAACATAGAAATAGAGAAAAAGAAGCCCTTGAGTCAACTCTTATCCAGATCGCAATGCCGCGGGAAAATGAAGTTAAAATTGATGCGGCGGAACAGCTTTTTTCAAGCTTTGCAGCACTTCATAAGGGCGGAAGATTTTCATTTTTACATCCTCAGCCGAGTCTTTCTTTCGAAATTGTGGGTATGCCCGGAGATATAAGGTTTTATGTATCCGTTCCAAATAAGTATAAAGATTTTGTTGAAAAACAGATAAATGGAGCTTATCCTGATGCTGAAATCAGGGAAGTAAGTGAAAATGACGGGCTGCATAAAGGAAATGTTTTAGGTAATGACTATAATATCTTTTCCGAAACTGCAAAAGTTGCATTTGCATCTCTTAAATTAAAATCCTCAAACTACCTGCCTATAAAAATTTATAAAGATTTGCCAACAGACCCGATGACAACGCTTACTTCAATTCTTGCCAAAATGACAGAAGGGGAGGGAGCGGCAATTCAAATTTTAGTCTCTCCTGCTGAAGGGGAATGGAAAAAGCTTGGCAGGCATCATCTTTCAAAAACTAAAAAAGCAGAAGCAAACCCTGAAACTGCAAAATATTCGGCAGATCCGAAAGAGCTTGAGGGAATTGAGAATAAGATCGGGAAGCCCGGATTTGAGACCGTAGTCAGGATTGTTGTTTCTTCATCAACCACGGAGTCAGCTGAGGCACATCTGAGCAATATTAAAAACGCATTCACGCAGTTTTCCGGCTTAAATTCTTTCATGAGTAATAAACATAGAGTTAAGAAAGCTTTTATGACTGATTTTATTTACCGTTACATGCCAAAAAGAGGCCAGACTTCTATTTTGACTTCAGAAGAACTGGCTACAATTTATCATTTCCCGAATAAAGCTGTTGCAACGCCGCATATTTTCTGGGTTTCTTCAAAAAGAGCGCCTGTTGCCGCTAATGTTCCAACAAGCGGTCTTTTCCTTGGCAAAAGTACTTATAGGGGTTTATCTAGGGATGTATTTATAGAGCGTGATGACAGAAGGAGACATACTTATATCATTGGAAAAACTGGAACCGGGAAAACGGAATTTCTTAAGCAGATGATAATCCAGGATATTAGAAACGGAGAGGGAGTAGGAGTGGTGGATCCTCATGGAGATTTAATTGAAGACATTTTACAAATGATGCCGCCAGAACGGGCAGAAGATGTAATTTTGTTTGATCCATCCGATACTGCAAGACCAATGGGTCTAAATATGCTTGAAGCAACAACCGAGGAAGAGAAGCATTACGTAGTTTCTTCAATAGTAGGACTTATGTATAAGCTTTATGATCCGAATAAAACAGGAATCATAGGCCCCCGTTTCGAACATGCAATTAGAAATGCTATGTTAACCGTTATGAGTAAACCGGGAAGTACTTTTATTGAAGTAGTCAGGGTTTTAACTGATGCTAATTTTGTTCAGGAACTCTTAACTTATGTTCAAGATCCTATTGTTAGACGTTATTGGACAGATCAGATTGCACAAACTTCAGATTTCCATAAATCAGAAGTACTCGATTACATTGTTTCTAAGTTTGGCCGTTTTGTTACGAATAAAACTATGAGAAATATTATTGGACAATCCGAATCCGCATTTAGCATGAAGGAGGTTATGAATAATCAAAAAATTCTCTTAATAAACCTCTCAAAAGGAAAAATCGGGGAAGAAAATTCAAGCTTCTTAGGTTTGATCTTAGTTCCGAAGATCTTAATTGCCGCAATGAGCAGGCAGAATATGCCAATGGATCAGCGAAAAGACTTTTTCCTATATGTTGACGAATTCCAGAATTTCGCAACACCTGACTTTGCCCAAATTTTATCTGAAGCCAGAAAATACCGCCTCGATTTAATAGTTGCTAATCAGTTTATAGGACAAATGGAAGAGGAAGTTAAAAATGCTATTTTTGGAAACGTAGGAACCTTAGCTGCATTTAGAGTCGGAGTAACAGATGCAAATTATCTTGCTCATGAATTCCAGCCGACATTTTCAGAAGCAGACCTTATCAATATCGACCGCTTTAACTGCTATATGAGAACCGTTGTTAACGGAGAACCAATTCCTCCATTCTCGCTGGATACTACTAAAGATATGGTTGCTGAAAAAGCTGCCATGAATCCCCGCGTTTCAGAGCTTATTAAAGAGTTGTCGCGTTTGAAATACGGAAAAGATGTAAATGTAGTAGAGCAGGTAATAGGCCAACGCGCCCAACTCTAAGCTACCAACCTTGCGACTAATGGATTCACATCATCTGGATCATCATAATAGACGAAAAATCCCTTTGTACTTTCAGCAGCTTGTTCAATTTGAGCTGCATAATCTGGGTAATAATCTCTGAATTCATAAATTCTGCCCCATTCTCCCAAAACTTTATGGTTTGTGGCCGGGTTGAATCCCTTAATTTCACGTATGCCCACAACTACGTAATCAGAATTATTTTTCAGCTCCTGAGCTCTTTCGTTTGCCCTCTCTTGGTTATCAAATTTTTCATAGTGTCGCGGAGTCCATCCATAAAGATCTAAATACAGTTTATAGACCCTATCATAGTTTAGCCTTTCTTGTAAAAAGAACAAAAGTCCATCATCTGTTGCTGCACGCAATCTGTTTGGACTCAAAGGCGCTTTTCCCTCCCCAGGGCTATAAAATTTTTCCAACGTTTTTGCTAAAAGCATATCTCTTCCCTGAGTGAGGGGATGCACGTACATATTCTCAAACATAAATGCTCGAGCGGCAAGAAATTTACTCGCTCTCTGCGGGTTAGTAAAATAAACGTCGCCAGTTTCTTTATTTACTTCAATTTCTTGGAAAATATCACCGATATTAGGATCTTCTTCTAAGATATCATCTAGCCTATCACTAATATATCCTTTATCTTGGTCATAGAGAGTGACACCAGATTTAATCGAATGGATGTCAATCATTGTGTATGTGATTCTATCTGCGATATCTAATATTTTTCCCATTACGCCTCTGTTATGGATAATCTCATCAATCATTTCCCTTGTTGCGCCAATTTTCTCTAAATATTTCCATCCTTTCTCGTCTAGCATTGTCCACCACCAGTCTTCTTCATGAAGATTATCGGGATCAAGGAGTTTCGTAGCATCTCCTAAAGCTGGAGTTGCAATATCATGAAGCATTGCTGCGGATATTCCAATTTTTATTTCTTTCTCGGGAAATCCATTACTTCTCATTATTGATTCCATAGTTCTGGCAACAACTAAAGTGTGATATTCTCTGGTTTGGTCAAATCTATAATCATGATAAGCACCCATTTCAGGGTCTCCGCCAACATATCTTACGAGACTTAAAGAGGTAACTCCGCTTAATCTAGCAACATTAAACGCATCGTATGCTTTTGCTATTTCTTCGTTTTCATATATCCAACCATCTAGAATTGAGAAAGGTAGAAAAATTCGCTTAAACTCTTCGCTTCTTTCAGGATTGCTAGAGGTGAAATTCGGTTTTGCTATTCCATAGTCAATGCTAGCGTGATATAGTCTTTGCCGGTCTTCCCAAGAGAGAAATGATTCTCTTATTCTTGATTGAGCAGTTTCCGGTCCAAAACCTCCAGCTTCTTCTACTTCTGGCCAGAAGATCATTTGTGGCGATTCTGTTTCTTGTCTGATCATATGGAGCTGGATCTTAGCACGAAAGGCTCGTCAGATCAAAGGGGAAATGTTATAATTACATTCAACTTCGGGTTCACCCTGAAGGGCTAGTAGCTCAGTGGTAGAGCGCTACTCTTATAAAGTAGATGTCCTTGGTTCGATCCCAAGCTAGCCCACCGCGTCAAACGCGGCTGCGCACGTCCCGCGTTTATGGTTTAATTAAAGTATGGATAAAATTGTAGTTTTGGCAGCCGGTGCCTCTAGTAGATTTTGGCCTCTCGCAATAAATCATCATAAAACCTTTTATAGATTAGGGATAGGTAAGACTATTCTTGAAGAAACCGTTGAAGGGCTTTTGAAATCCAAAAGAGGCGTAGAAATATGCTTGGTCATTGCGCCCCGCGATCTGGATTTGGCTAAAGAGCTGTTTGAAGCACAAGAAAATATTAAGATTTTTGTTCAAAAAGAGCCTAACGGTGCAGGCCAAGCTCTACATTTAGCAATCGGTAAAGGCTTTTCAGGCAAATTTTTTCTGACAGGTGGAGACAAAATTAATGCAGGATTGATTTTAGAAAAACTTGAAGAAAATGACCAGGCTATTGCCATAAGAAAAACTACAGAGCCAAAACATTTTGGAATAGTTGATCTAAATTCTTCGGGATTTATTACTTCAGTCGTTGAAAAGCCGGGAGAAGGACAAGCAGTTTCGGGTAATAAAATAACAAGCGCATACTTACTCGATTCCTCATTTTTGCCATTCATAGAAAAGTTTGAATCTAATCATTATTCACTTGAAGAGGCTTTGAATGAGTTTGTTTTAAAGAATAAAATAAAAGGAGTTTTTGTAGACGATATTGAGGATACAAGGCTTAAGTTTCCTTGGGACTTACTTGATGTAAATAAAAAAGTTCAAAAAAGAAAGCATACTCATTTGATCCATGATACTGCGGAAATTTCCAAATCAGCTGTAATAGAAGGAGATGTTTACATAGAAAAAGGAGCTAAGATATCTGATTTTGTAAAAATAGTAGGTCCGGTTTACATTGGAGAAAATTCTTTTATTGGAGATTTTTCTTTGGTAAGGGAGAACTCATTCATAGATAATAATGTGATAATTGGTGCGCATTCCGAAGTTAAAAATTCAATTCTTTATGCAAATAC
>JBBTWB010000088.1:0-7447 GCA_038078635.1 Patescibacteria group bacterium
CCTGTCCTGTGATTCCGGTAATAAGTGCTTTTGACATAATTAGATTGCCTTCCTCCAATATTCTAACGTTTCTTCAAGGGTCTTTTCAATCGGTATTTCACTTTTCCAGCCAGTGAGAGCTTCAAACTTTGATGGATCACAAACTAAGTCGGGATTATCGGACTGCATGAGCAGGCTGGGATCCTGCTGCGTTTCTATTGGAACAGTAGACATACCAACCATCATTTCTAAAATTTTTGATATTTCATAGCTTTTTCCGGAACCTAGATTGTAAACATCCCCTAACTTACCTTTTTCAAGAGCGAGAAGATAAGCTTTTACCATGTCCCTAACGTCGGTGAAGTCTCTTTTTGAAGTCAGGTTTCCAACTTTCATCACTTTTTCTTTTCCTTTCTCAATTTCAGCTATTCTTTTTGCAAAAGCGGATATTACAAATATTGGCGCTTGGCGTACCCCAACATGATTAAATGGCCGGACGCGGACAATTTTTAATTTATGGGCTAAGTTATACTGCAAACCAAGGAAATCTTGAGCGAGTTTTGAAACAGCGTAGGGATTAGTTGGATTAAAAGGCGTATTTTCATCAATAGGTAAATCTTCCGGAGAAACTAAACCGTAAACTTCGGCCGACGAAATAACTAAAATCTTTGTATCAAGGCTATGCTTTTTTACTCCCTCTAAAATATTAATTTGTGAGGTTACATTGTTTGTGAACGTCTTTGCAGGATTATCAAAGCTGTTTCGGGTAGAAGTTAAAGCTGCTAAGTGAAATAAAAGATCCGGTTTTTCTTCAGCAATCATTTCTTCAATTGCCAAAGCATCAAGTAAGTTCAGCTTATGAAGCCTTACTTTATCCTTTTGCTCTAGATTGACAAGATTTGCGTCATCGAGGTATGTTCCGGAAATATCGTAATTTCCTAAACTTAATAAGTAATCTGCTAAGTGACTCCCGGCAAATCCGGTTATTCCAGTGATTAAAACTTTACTCATCTTCCTACTCCAATATAGGAAAAGCCAAGCGCTTTTGTTTTTTCCGGATCGTAAATATTTCTTCCGTCAATTATATTTGGTGTTTTCATCAAACCTTTAATTTTTTCTAAGTCTGCTTCTTTAAATTCATTCCAGTCAGTTAAAATTAATAACAAATCTGCGTCTTTTACAGCCTCGTACATATCTCTGCTAAATTCGACGTCTTTAATTACTTTTTGTGCGTTTTTACTTGCTTGCGGATCATAAGCAGTAATTGAAACACCCTCTTGCTTCAAAAGCTCAATAATATCTATCGAAGGAGCGTCTCTCATATCATCGGTGTCAGGCTTAAAAGATAAACCATAAACTGCAATCTTTTTCCCCCGCATATCGCCCAGAACTTTCCTGGCTTTTCTTACAATATCTCTTTTTGCCTGTTTATTAATCTCTTCGACCTGATCAAGTAAAGAAAAATCATAATCATGATCACTTGCAATTGAAATCAAAGCTTTAACGTCTTTTGGAAAACAGCTTCCGCCATATCCTACTCCCGGATATAAAAATTGTCTTCCAATCCTATCATCAAATCCTATTCCATCTAGAACTCTTAAACCATCTGCTCCAACTAACTCAGATAATTTAGCAATAGCATTTGCAAAAGAAATTTTTGTTGCAAGGAATGAGTTAGCAGCATATTTAATAAGTTCTGCTGTTTCTAAATTAGTGTGAACAAAAGGAGCATCTATTGGCTTATGTAGTTCAACTATTTTTTCGCGGGCCGACTCACTTTCCGTTCCCACAATAATTCTGTCCGGATGAAGAGTGTCGTCTATTGCAGTTCCTTCTCTTAAAAATTCAGGAACGGATGCAATTTCAAAAGTAGCATTAGTAGATTTTACCTCTTCAACCAATTTCGCAATTCTTTTATTGGTCCCGACAGGAACAGTGCTTTTGGTCGCGACTACAGTGTGGCTCTTTAAGCTTTTCCCAAGCTTCCCGGCAACTTCAAAAACACTAGATAATTCTGCATCTCCTGTTTTTTGAGGAGGGGTACCGACTGCAATAAAAACTATGTCTGATTCAGGAATTGAAGGTTCGTAGTCCAGCGTAAACAATAAACGGCCGGCGTCAACATTTCTTTTTAACATTTCCTTAAGCCCCGGTTCATAGATTGGGACTATTCCCTTTTTAAGATTTTCAATTTTTTCCGGGGTGTGCCCTATGACATAAACCGTATTTCCGAAATCGGCAAAAACTGTTGCAGTTACAAGACCTACGTATCCGTGTCCAATAAATGTAATCGTCATAAAGAAGATTAAGAGAGTTGAGATTTGATTGTATGTAAGCCTTCCTCAAAACCTCTCATCTTTGCTCCCAGTTGCTTTATTTTATCATTTTTAAGCGCAACATTGAAGGGCCTTGGCGCTCTATCTTTAAAAAACGCATCCCGTGTCGTCTCAGTTATTAAACTTTTATCAAATCCGAAAATCTCCGCGATCAATACCGCCGCGCCGTATGGTGTTAAAGCCTGATCTCCAACTACATGATAGATTCCGTTTGCATCAGCCTCAATCAATTTATCAAGAGAAAATGCAAAATCATCAATTAGTGTCGGGCAGAAAATATGATCCGTAACTCCGGCTACGGGTTGGTTTTGAGACAAACGGTCTCTTATTGTCCTAAAAAAATCCAATTTAGTGTCAAAATCGGCACGGTATGGATAAGCGAGGCGTATGATTACATAATCTGCTGCGCTTGCCTCGACTGCTTTTTCTCCCTCAAATTTCGTCTAAGCATACCAATTTACCGGATTTGGCAAATCCTGCTCAGAATATCTCTCTCCGAGAGCCTTTTCTCCGTCAAAAACAAAGTCAGTTGAAATGTATATCATTTTTTTACCAGTTTCTCTGCAGATTTGTGCAACGTTCTTTGCACCCATTACATTTATTTTCCATGCGTCTCCCGCTTCATTCAAACTTTTATCCGCTTCACAAGAATCAACATCAGTTTTAGCAGCCATATGCAAAACAAAATTCGCGTGAGGATAGTCCTTAATCAAAGTCAAACTTTCAGGCTTAGTAATGTCAACTCCTGTTGAGCGTTCCAAACTAATAAATTCGTACTTTTCATTCAAGAGTTCCGTTGTCCTGCTTCCGACTAAACCGTTTAGCCCTAAACCAATAATTTGAGGCTTATCCATTATTTGAGTATTGTCTTTCGTAGTATTTTTGATATTCCCCGCTTTTTACTTCTCTCCACCAATCGGTATTGTTTTTATACCAGTCGACTGTTTGGGCAAGCCACTGATCAAATGAATGTAATGGTTCCCAGCCTAACTCATTTTTTATTTTTGACCAGTCAACGGCATAACGCCTGTCATGACCCGGACGGTCTTTTACAAACTCTATCTGGTCTTCGTTTTTTCCAAGCAAACTTAAAATCTTTCTGACAACTTCAAGATTACTTATATCCGTTGTCAAGCCTCCAACGCAATATGTTTCCCCCACTTTTCCCTTTTCCAAAACTGCTTCAATTGCCCGGCAGTGATCCTCAACGTATAGCCAATCGCGGACGTAGCGCCCGTCTCCGTAAATTGGAATCTTTTTCCCTTCTATTAAATTTGTGATTGATAGCGGAATCATTTTCTCAGGGAAATGGTATGGACCAAAATTATTTGAGCAATTTGTAATTGTAATTGGCAAGCCAAAAGTATCATAATAGGCGCGGACTAAATGGTCTGATGCAGCTTTACTTGCTGAATAGGGACTATGGGGATCATACCTTGTATTTTCATCAAACTTAATACTGCTATCAAGCTTAAGGGATCCAAAAACCTCGTCGGTTGAAACATGATGGAATCTTTCTACATTATTATGAATTGCAGCATCAAGCAAAACCTGCGTACCCACTACATTAGTTAGGACAAAAGCGGCAGGCTCTAAAATTGAACGGTCTACATGACTTTCAGCGGCAAAATGGACTACAGTATCGATTCCCTTCATAGCTGATTCAACCTCGGAAACGCTGCAGATATCTCCGCGAACAAAAGTATAATTTGGATTTTTTTCAACTTCCTTGAGGTTTTCTAAATTTCCGGCATAAGTTAACTTATCAAAATTAATTATTTGATCACCTGGGTGATTACGGAACCAATAAAGGATAAAATTAGAGCCAATAAATCCGGCACCACCTGTAACCAAAAGCTTCATAATATTTAACTATATAATAGTTGTTTATGTTTATTAAACACAAGGGGAATACATTGGTGCTGGATAAATCCGGCTCCGCCGGTTACGAGAAGTTTCATTCTTTTTCTTCGAGTCTTGGTAGCGTTCCTACTTTTATTTTTTCAGCAACTTGATTACCTGCTCTTAGTAATTCATCAAAAGAGGTTCCCGCATCAATCCACCAATCAATGAGACCACATTTTAATACATTATCTTTTAAATAAAGGTTGTTTAGGTCCGATACCTCAAGCTCTCCGCGGGCTGAAGGGCTTAATTTCCTTATTCTGTCAAAAACCGTATTGTCATACATATATATTCCTGTTTGGGCAATATTAGATTTCGGGTGTTCAGGTTTTTCTTCAATTGTTATAATATTTCCTTCATTATCGAGCTCAATCACCCCGTATTGACTTACATTCTTCTCCATTTCTATTCCAAACACACGGGCGCCTTTAGCTTCCTGTTCGAATTCCTTTACTGATTCGCTTAAATCAAATCCAAAAATATTATCACCCAAAATCACACAAATCGGTCCTTCATCCGCAAATGATTCAGCTAATGAGAGTGCATCAGAAATTCCGCCATCCGGCTTTTCCTGATGAGCATATTCTAAATGTTCCAGTCCGAATTGGTCGCCGTTTTTTAACATTCCCAGGAAATGACCAACGTGAGGTCCGCTTGTTACTATAAGCAAATCTTTTATTCCTGCTTTAACTAAAGCTTGTATCGGGAAGTAAATCATTGGCCTGTCGTAGACAGGAAGCAAATGCTTGTTTGTGACATGAGTCAGGGGGTAAAGTCTTGTCCCTAGTCCTCCCGCTAAAATTACACCTTTCATGCTCCTCCGCTCCTTTTATTTAATACTTGAGTCTTTTTCATAAGTTTATATCCTAATCCTTTCTTTAGCTTCGGCGGCATGACCCGTCCGAAATTTTAATGAAGGTGGGTCATAATCCAAATCCTCCCTTAAATATAAAAAAAGCTATTGCAATACCAAGGCACGCAATAAGAACATATTCTACCACAATTTTAAACACTAAATCGTGATTTATCAAATGGTGAGCTATTCCAATTGCTGCATATATTAAGCTTAAGAAACCCAAGAACAGCATTTGAAGACCCCTGTCCGGCGAAGCAGATAAAATCAGGACAAGACCAAAAGTTAAAACTGAACCGAGTAAAAGATAATACAAAAAATGTTTTTTCATTAAAGAATAATACCCATGTCAAATATTATAACTACAAAAAGTATTAACAAAAGAAATGTCAGATGATCCATGCTATGCCCGGTAAACCGGACGATTTTTTTCCTCCTGACAACAACCATATCTATTATTAAAACGCTAATTATAAGAACTATAAAAAGAATAATAAACTCTGATGACATGGATAGCGTTAAGCCATTTAACGCAGGGGATAAACTAAATCCTGTCATTTTCTCTTGTTTTGGAGAAGAAATAATATTAACGCTAGCAGGTAAAACGCTTTTACTGCCAAGCTCTTGAACAACTAAAAAAGTTTCTTCTCCTCCTAACTTTCCATTGATAACTGCAAATCCAACGTCCTTAAAATTGGGGGAAAGAAGATTCGATCTATGATCAGGGCTTGCCATCCACGCGCTTACAACGTCCTGCGCCGAATTAAACCCTCTGGCTAAATTTTCCCCGGCGTAAACATAATCATATCCTTCTTCTTTAATAATAACCCAGGGCGTTGTTCCATCAGGCGCATTATGAGCCCAATAATCTTTAGATACCATATCCCCTGCTTTTCTTTCAGCAGCCTTCGTCAGCTCCTCATTCACAACAAGGGGCTCAAGTTTATTCTCCTGTCTTTTCTCATTTGTCAGATCGAAAAGCTGTTTAAGAGAAACCTCAGCAAAAGCTTTAATCTTATCAGCGAAAGGGTTAAGGTTTGAAGAAAAGAAGAATGAACTAAAAATAAGAACTGCAATTATGGAGAGTAAAAACTTATGATGTAAAACCCGCGCGCGGTGATTGTTCATTGGATGAGGAAAAAATAGACAATAAAAAAAGTCCCTCATACATTAAAGTATATATCAAACGTATTTAGCTGTTACGGAGGATTTCTTATTTACTTTAACTCCCAGACCAAACCCGAGGGCATTCGCAATAGCCACTCCCACTCTTGTTCCCGTAAAAGAACCGGGGCCGGTATTTACTTCAATTTCGTCGATATCCTGAGGTTTTAAGTTATTCTTTTTTAAAAGCTTATCAATAGTCTTAAGCGCTTCTTGCGATTTAGACTTTGACTCCTCAATTATCTCATCCGTTTCAATGTCTATTTGCAGTTTTATTGTGGTTTTTTTATTGCTAGTTGTATCAATTATTAACTTGTTCATAAGTTAAGCATTACATTCCCCTGCCTAACTATTTGCCAAGGGTAATTTGAAACATCAACTACAGTTGACGTAAGGTGTCGACCTTTAGTTTTACCCTCTAATACAAAGTCTACTAGTTTTATAAGCCTTTTGTCCAGTCCTTCAAGTTTATAAGGAGTTTTTTCTCCGTGGAAATTTGCTGAAGGACCAAGAATTGGAATATTTGCGCCTTTGATCAATTGACGAACAGTTTCGTGGTCCGGAATACGGACGCCTAAACTTTCTCCGCCGCCGCGTACTAAAGAAGGAACAATAGATGTTTGGCAAGGTAAAACTATTGTTAAGGCACCGGGCCAATAATCTTTCATTAGTTGAAAGACGTCCGAATCAACCGGCGATACAAACTCCTTTACTCTTTCAATCGTATCAAACAATACCGGAGTTGCCATCGCCTTTGGTCTTTTCCGGATTTTAAACAAACGTTTTACCGCTTTTTCGCTATCCATCCGGCATCCGATTCCAAACGCCGTGTCTGTTGGAAAAATCACAATTCCTCCCTGCTTTATAATTTCAATTGCTTTTTGAGTATCATTCATATTTTTGAAACAGTAATCTCTCTTTTGTTTTCATCGAGATATTTAAACCAAATCTTATATCCTGTTTGCGGTTTAAAATCAGACAAACGGTCTGCCCATTCTATAACGGTTACAGAACTTTCTTCCCCGACAATTTCAGGTAAACCCAGATTTTCAATTTCCGTTTGATTTTCAATTCTATAAAGATCTACGTGATTCAAATATTTGATATTTCCGAACGAAACACCGTGACTTCGATGGATTACAAAAGTCGGGGACAATATCCGGTCTTTTATGCCCATTCCTTTTGCTAAACCTTGTACAAAAGTGGTTTT
>JBBTWB010000089.1:0-3791 GCA_038078635.1 Patescibacteria group bacterium
ACAACAGATACTTACATAGAAAAAGAATCTGATGTAAATGAAGAAATAGATAAATTAAGACTTTCCGCAACAACAAATCTTCTGACACGGAAAGATGTAATAGTTGTTGCATCGGTTTCCTGCATCTATAACTTAGGGTCCCCTATTGAATACGGAAAATTTGTTTTGGAAGTTAAAAACGGCATGAAAACTAACCAAAAAAGTATAGTTCTTCGCCTTGCTGACCTTCAGTACGAAAGAAACGACTACGGATTCGTCAGAGGTGCTTTTAGAATAAGAGGAGAAACAATTGATGTTTTCCCTGCATACATGGATAACGGAATCAGAATTGAGATTTTAAACGAAAAGATAGTTTCTTTAACCGAATTCGATCCTTTAACCGGAAAGACAGCAAGAGATCTCGAAGGAGCGGTAGTTTATCCTGCCAAGCATTATATGACAGATCCTAATACATATAAGAATGTATTTGGTCAGATAAAACACGATCTTGATGTAAGAGAAAAAGAACTTAAATCTAAGAATAAATTGATTGAAGCTCAGAGAATAAGGCAAAAAGTGACATATGATCTTGAAATGATTCAGGAATTGGGGTTTGTTAACGGAATTGAGAATTACTCCAGATATTTTGACGGAAGATTGCCGGGAGAACCGCCTCATTCATTACTTGATTACATGGAAGCTTGTTCTAAAGACTGGTTATGCTTTGTTGACGAATCCCATATGACAGTTCCGCAAATCCGGGGCATGTATAATGGTGACAGATCCAGAAAAGAAACATTAATTGAATACGGTTTCAGACTTCCCTCAGCCCTGGACAATAGACCTCTAAGATTTGATGAATTCATGAAGCGTACCCATCAAATGGTTTATGTGTCTGCAACTCCTAATGAATACGAGCTTTCTTTGGCAACTGAGGGTAAAAATGCAATCGTTGAACAGCTTATCCGGCCCACGGGTTTGGTTGACCCTGAAATCAAGGTCCGACCTTCAAAAGGACAAATTGAGGATTTAATCGCTGAGATTGAAAAAAGAGTTAAGATGAAACAGAGAGTTTTGGTAACAACTCTTACAAAAAGAATGTCTGAGGATCTCTCCAGTTATCTCGCGGAGCAAGGAATCGCCGTTTCCTATCTTCACTCAGATATCGAGACATTAGAGCGTCAAGACGAGTTAGACCGTTTGAGGTCAGGCAAGTATGACGTTTTGGTTGGAATTAATCTTTTAAGAGAAGGTTTAGATCTTCCTGAAGTGTCTTTAGTTGCAATCTTAGACGCCGATAAAGAAGGATTTCTCCGCAGCAAAACCTCTTTAATTCAAATTATGGGGCGCGCTGCAAGACATGTAGATTCGCAGGTAATTATGTATGCGGATAATATTACTGGGTCAATGACCGAGGCAATAAGAGAAGTAGAAAGAAGACGGAAAGTACAGGAAAAATATAACAAAAAACATAAAATTACACCTGTTGGTATTCAAAAATCTATTAGGGCAAGATTGGTTGAACAGGAAGAAGAAGATCAAAAATCAGCTGAATTTTTAAATAGACTTAAGGAAAAAGAGGTTTTAATGCCTGATGAAAAAGATCATTTATTAAAGCAGTTGAGGCTTGAAATGCAGCAGGCCGCAAAAGAACTGGACTTTGAAACCGCAGCAATTTTAAGAGACCAGATTAAACTCCTTAAACAATAAACATCAATGATATAATGTTTATATGAAGCTAAAAATTCACGAAGATTACCTGAGATCTTTGATGTTTGGGCTTCAGGACGGAATTGTTTCTACAACAGGTGTTGTAGTTGGAATAAGTGCCGGAGTTGAAAACAAAGCTATAATTGTTCTCGCAGCATTAGTTGCGGTAACAGTTGAAGCAAGTTCTATGGCTGCAGGACAGTATTCGAGTGAAAAAGCAGTTCACCAGATGGATAAATCAGGAAAACACACAGATAGCCTACTTGTTGGAGCAGGAATTATGTTTATCAGTTATCTTATAGGAGGAGCCTTTTCAATAATCCCTACGCTAATCTTTAACCAGCCTTTAGCCCGCTATCTTGCTATCGCCTCTTCTTTTGTGGGACTTATCGTAATTGGTTACGCAAAAGGGAAAGTTGTTGAACATCATGCATGGCGCTCTGCAGTCGAACTATTTATCATAGGAGGAATAGCAACCTTAATAGGACTAATTGTAGGCGTAGCCTTAAAAGTTTAACTACTTCGAAATTCTCCTCAATGCTTTGTCTTTTTCAACCGGGTTAATGTTTGCTTTTCTAACCGCAGCCTGTAAAATTTGAATTGTTTGATCATATGTTTCTTTATCCACCGGATAAGGCGTAGCATCTTTTCCGCCATGAGCAAAAGAATATCTGGCCGGATCTTCGTAGGAAGGATCCGCTCCATAAATAATTTCAGAAACTAAACTTAGTGCCCGCATAGTTTTTCCGCCAACCCCTTTAATCGCTATTAAATCTTCATAATTATTTGGCGCTTCTTCTGAAACTCTTGCCAAAATCTTATCCAAATACTTACTTTTAGTAAAGTCCTCCATTTCTACTTTGTGGTGATTAAACTCAACTCCCGGAAAACTGGCCAGCGTTAACTGTTCATCCCCGGTTTTAAGCGTAATCATTTTTGTCAAACTTGAACTATGCCGCCTTAAAATTTCTATGTCTTTCATCAAAGTCAGATATCCTGAATTTGCTAACTCCAAGCTTATATTACGGTTTTTGTGGCTGGCTTTTGCGACAAGGTTTAAAGCTTTCTTATGGAAAGCTTGAGATGCAATTCCGGTATGCGGTTCTTCAACAAAACTCTCAAAATTTTCAGAATACCAATGATATCTTCTGGCAGTTGAGTTTTCAGTATTCATTCCCTGCTGAACCACAGTCCATGCACCGTTTTTAGAAAAGAAAAATGCATGGTGATAAAGAGTGTATCCGTCCTGAACAAGAGAAGAATCAACTTTTGCGCTCATTTTCGAACTCCGTACAAGATTCCGGGTTTGATTCGAACTAAAATTTAAACGGTTTCCCCAGTCACTAATTTGATCCGGTGTTTTTCTGGAAGTTGCACCTTTTCCTCCAGCTATGAATATTCCCAAATCCTTCTCCTGATCTCTTATTGCTTCTTTAAGAGCTGCGGTTAATATTGTAGTCAAGCCCGAAGCATTCCAGTCAAATGCAAGAACTGTTCCTAATGATTGAAACCAGACAGGATCTGCAATCCGTTTTATAAATTCATCTGGTCCATATTCGTCCACCAAAACTTCCGCCATGGAACGACCAAGCTTTACCATTCTTTCAAAAAGCCAGGGAGGACAAACTCCAGTGTCTAGTGTAAATGTTGCTATGCCCCTTTTCATACTTCGTAAACTACTAACTGCTTACTTCTAACGAATAACAGTTAGAAACCTGAGATATTCTCCATGTGCTCGATTTTGCTTGTACCATTATTTTCATCAAGAATAACACTAATTGCATCAATGCGTAAACTTTCGGGCAATTTCGGGTTTAAAACTTTGTAAAATTGTACAGTTTTAATTAATGTTTTTAGTTTGAAGTAAGAAATTTGTTCAAATGGTGTTCCGAATTGATTGGAGGTCCTGGTTTTGACTTCTACGAATACCAAAGTATTTTTGTGAACTGCAATTATGTCAATTTCTCCATAACCTTTGCGGAAGTTGCGTTCAATTATCTTATATCCTTTTTTCTTGAGGAATTCTGTGGCTAACTCTTCCCCCAAGATGGCAGTGGGATTAGAGATTTTCATACTATCTATATCTTATTCCTTATGTGTCT
>JBBTWB010000090.1:0-1063 GCA_038078635.1 Patescibacteria group bacterium
AAATGAGAGATCAGGCTATGCAAATTCAAAGTCTTCTGGCGGCAGAAAAAATTGATATAGAAAAAAATGGAGTTAAGATAGTTATCACCGGAGATCAGAAAATTCAGGAAATAGAAACAAATGGCAGATCGGACAACGATATTAAAGAAGCAGTAAATGAAGCTGTTAAAAAATCACAAGAAATAGCTGCTAAGAAACTTTCACAAATGCCGGGAGGACTCGGGGGACTTATGGGCGGAGGACAATAATGCTTATTTTTGCAGGTAATTCAAATTTAGCCTTAGGTAAAAAAGTAGCCAGAGAACTCGGCTTAACTCTTTCTGAGCTTGAAATTCATACATTTCCTGATAATGAGAATAGAGTAAGGGTTATTGATAAGGTTGTGGGGAAGGATTGCATCGTAGTGCAGTCAACCGGAATTTCGCCGAATCTTTACTATATGGAGCTTTTCTTTATCCTGGATAGTCTAAAGAGAAGCGGCGCTAAATCTGTAACCTTAGTAATTCCATATCTTGGTTATCAGAGACAAGACCATATCTTTAGAAGCGGTGAGTCAGTTTCATTGGAAGTTATAATAAATCTTCTTAGTGAATTAAAAGTTGATTGGGCTATCTCGCTTGATTTACATTCACTTAAAATCGAAGAATTTTTTAAACTCCACAAAATTAGAATTTCTCATGTTTCAGCGCTTTCCATATTTGCTGATAAAATCCGTGAAATGAAGCTCAAAGGCTATGTGCTCGTGTCTCCGGATATGGGGGGAATAAGAAGAATAAAGCAGGTGTCAAAAATGTTAGACAATGCATCTTTTATTTCTCTTGAAAAGAACAGAGATTTCAAGAGCGGTAAAATTAAAACGGAGAAGTTTGAAGGCAGAGTGCAGAAAAATGCAATAATAATTGATGATGTTATTTCGAGCGGTCAAACGTTAATTTCAGCTGCAAAAATTCTCAGAGAGAGCGGTGCAGAAAATATTTATGTTATGGCGACGCATGGGATTTTTTCAGGTAATGCACCCCAAAATCTGGAAGAATCTATCATCAAAAAAGTTATTGTTTCGGAT
>JBBTWB010000091.1:0-2851 GCA_038078635.1 Patescibacteria group bacterium
GCTTTCTGCTCTAATGAGTCGCGCAAGCGCGTCTTCATTTAGTCTTTCGACCAAAGCAAAGTAAGGACAGCAAACCAGCAACTAATATCTATTATCTAGTAACTAGTTACTAACATGCGGTCCCTACTTTCTCAGAGAGAAAGCTTCTATGTTAAAAAATTATTTCCGCAACTTGTTAAAGTGCTAAAACATTTTAGTCAAATTTTGGCCGCAAAAAATGGCACAATTTTTAACTTGAAATGCGGGCTAAATAATATCAAAAAATGACCCAAAAGTCAATCACTATAGGACGGTCAAAATTTCTAATTACTAATTAACCTAATTGACCTAAAATTTGAGAATTGGGATTTAAGGTTTATTTAGAAATTAGAATAATTAGAGCAATTAGGTCAATTTCGACTGGGCTTCATAGTCCATGTCGAACCATCACTTAATATCTCAATTTCCCCATCCTGGTCTGTTCTTAGCGTTTTAACTCCGTGCTTTTTAAGTAGATTCAAGCTAAAAGGTGCCGGATGACCATAGCTGTTCTTCGCTCCAACCGAAATCACGGCTAATTCAGGTTTAATCGTGCTCAAATAATAATCACTCATGCCTGTTTTTGAACCGTGGTGAGGCACTTTCAGAACATCTATATCTCCCACGCTTGAGGCTATTCTGTCTCCCACCTCAATCCCCGCATCCCCTGTCAAAAGAGCCTTAAAATTGCCATATTTAACTATTGTCGTGACTGAAAACCTGTTGAGGCCCTGCCTGCCGGCAGGCAGGCTAGTTTTTGACCCATTATGACCTATTTTCTCAGGCTGTTTTGAGTCTGGCCAGATAATATTCAAACTTGCGCCATCGGTCAAATTCAAACGGTCTCCTGCTGACACATATGTAGCACTTAGCTTTTTTGCTGCTAATTCGTGCCTGAAAAGCTCATAAATATCAGTAGTTCCGGGATTTGGCTGGGTATATAAAGCATCAACTTTATAGCTTTTTAAAACTGAGACCATGCCCGTGATATGATCAGCATCCGGATGCGTAAGAATAATAGCCTCAAGGTTGCGGTCCCAGAATGGCATATGTCTGTTCAGGCACGACAGAACGCTTTTGCCAGGTCCGCCATCCACCAATATATCCGAGCCTGAAGCTGTCCGTATGAAGATTGCATCTCCTTGACCGACATCGCAAACCACCAGATGGAGTTTCCCATCATTGAGGCTAAAAAATACGAATAAAATAAGAATAATCGCTGAAATCGAGGCTGTGGAAAATAATACGAACGCTTTATTCATTTACGCCTAATCCAAACTATTACTGAAAGTAAAATCAAATAGTACCCAAGGCTGATGGTAAATGGTAATTGGTCTATAGTCAATACGCTTCCGAGCGATCCAAACGAGTCTACTATAGCTTCAAAGTAATACAAAAGCGGCAAGGCTAAATATGCTACCAGCCTACCCACAGGCTCAAGAATTAAACCTGCCAAAGCTGCAAAACCGCCAATTATCATAAGTATCGGCACTGTCCAAAGCAAAATTCCGTTTATCAGAATTGAAGCTAGAGAATAGCTTCCAAAGTTAACAAGCAGTATAGGAAGAGTGATTGCTTGGGCAGTTATGGTCGTAGCCACATCTTCGCCTATTATTGAACGCTTGAGAAAAGTTTCAAGCCTTCGGCTAAGACTGAAAACCGGCCGTAGATAAATAAGGCCAAACGTAGCCATAAATGAAAGCTGAAAGCCTATATCATAAACGAGAGATGGATTTATGAAAATCATAATAAATCCTGCTCCAAACAAGCCCAGAAATGCGCTATTTTGCCTTCCCAGAAGCTGAGCAAACAAAACAAGAATCCCCATTATTGCTGCTCTGACGATCGATGGCTCAAAACCTGCTAGCAGAGCATAAAAAAGAATGCCAAATATAGTTAAAACCAAAGCTAACTGACGCCTGAAAAATATAGTTAGCAATGAAACTAGAAAACCGCCAACCATGGTCACATTCATGCCTGAAGCAGCTATGACGTGGAGTAAACCTGTCTTTTGAAGATTATCATAAAAGTTAGCAGGCATTTCCTCTTTTATACCAAAGACAATTCCAAGCATCAAGGCGGATTCTGTTTGCCCGAGGCTGGAATTGAAAAAGGAAATGATATTAAGTCTAATTCTATATATCAAATTAGATTGACTTTCAGCCTCAATTAGACTGAAACGGGGGTAATTCATGAAAGCTATTTCCTTTCCCTCCGGAGTTTTAAAATACTGAATTTTACCCTCGAGCTTAACCTTATCTCCGTAATTAAGTATTGGCAGAAGAGCAAAGTTGACACCTACTCTTTGAGAATTAGGCAAAGTCAAGCTTACCTTTTGACCTCTCGAGCTCATTTTAGGCTGGTTTGAAAGTTGGGTTTCAAAAGCTATTTTTGTATTTGCCGGATACGGCTTGAAGCTAAGTAAATAATAACTGACCCGGATAGCCAGGATTACGGATAAAAAAGCCAGGGCAAGTATAATTAGCTTCGGACTCATCACGCATCAATTAGCAGATATTTTGTCTTTAATTTTTTCAAATACAGCCTGACCAACGATTTTACGCTCAACAAGCTCGTTTATGTCTGAATAAGGTCTGCCTTGAATAATCTTATCAGCCGTTACCTGCCCAACGCCTGGAAGAGAATCAAGATCTGAAAACGTTGCTGAATTTATATTTAAAACCGGTCCGGGAGAATCCGAGGTAGAATTAGAGGCTGATAAAACCTGCTCTCCCAGTCTTGGAACATAGATCTTGAGGCCATCAGATGCCTTTTGAGCTAGATTGATATTCTTTTGGACATAATCCCTGTCCGCATCCTCACTCATGCCTCC
>JBBTWB010000092.1:0-1365 GCA_038078635.1 Patescibacteria group bacterium
AAAAGAAGCATCGCTAAAAAGAACAATTTTATCGGTTTTCCCCTCAAGCCAAAGATTATATGCGGTATTTATAACAAAAGCGGAATAGAATGAGAGCCTTGCTTCTCCGAATTGATGCGGACGATTACCGCTTGAGTCAATCTCCGGAGTTTTAATATTTACAGAATATGGGTCAACCACTAAATATTTATAGTGCTCGCTTAAAACTTCAGGTCTTTGAACTTCTTCCGGTGTGTGGCTTGTTTGTTCTATCACGGGGAGAATCTTAGCACAATCAGAGGCTAGGTTCAACTATAGGACATAAAAATGCCAACAAAACCCACCCAATTATTTCCGAGCGAAAGATTGAACGTTCCCTTTTGCCATTTGTGTCAAAAGTATACTGCTATGTAGTAGCATACTTTAAACTATAGAATATGCATCCCTTAACAAAAAACCCACCCCATTCGGCTTCGCTCAAGGTGGATTTTTAATCTTACAGATCTAAACTTTGGAAAAATCTCTTTGCATCATTGAGATTGTGTTTATAAGTAAATCTTTATAATCACTCCTTGTTATTTTTACTGATTTTTGCAGTATCTTTAAAACTTCTGCTTTGTCAACTTTCTGATTGAATCCAATTTCAATCATTTTAGGAAGCACAATATTTGCAAAAGAGTTTTCAGATACTAAATTTTCAGGCTTAATTACATTGAACAATAACTGAATATTTTGTAGTAAAAACTTTTTTTCGACTCCCGTATATTCGCCAAAAAGCGCTGAAATTTTATCAAAATCAACATTTGTTAGAGATCTTTTGTAAAGATCTAGAATTTCCGGCCTATCCGAATACAAAAGTAGATCAAGAGAGGCCTCGATAAAATTATGAGATAAATCAGAAATCTTTTTGCTGTCTTTTGTCTCCACAAGATTAGCTAAATCGGCGATAATGTTTCTTCCCTTAATATAAGAATATCCCCCTTTATAGGAATGACTGTATAAATCTGCACCAACTTTATTGCTGTGAAGTCTCATTCCTAAAGCTAAATCAAGCATGTCTTCGTGTTTAGATTCGACGTAAGAATAAAAATCATCGAGATTATCGTGGATATTTTCCGGCGGTATCTTGCTTCTGTTTATCCAGACTACATCTGGAATAACTGAACCAATTACTAGGAGCGGTGTTTTCTTCTTGGCTACTTGTGTCGCTGCATAAATGTGGACTAGGGGAAACATGATGAAATTATAGCACTTCACAACAAAAAACCACCCCGTTCGACTTTGCTCAGGGCGGTTACCATTTCTCGTGGTTCAATTTTGACTTTTGAGTTTTGAATTTTGAATTGCGTACGTTTGTACTAACGATCCCGGCCTTGATCTATTGTC
>JBBTWB010000093.1:0-3491 GCA_038078635.1 Patescibacteria group bacterium
AAGTAAATGTAGTTGAAGTCTATAAATTAGTTCACTATCAAGGTAAATGAACGAACAATTAACAAAAAAAACAAAAGAAATAATTGAAAAGATTCTGTATATAACCATCGCTACAGTTTCTGAAGACGGCCAACCATGGAATAGTCCAGTTTATTCTGCGTTTGATGAAAACTATAATTTTTACTGGAATTCATGGAAAGAAAATCAACACTCAAAAAACATTGCCGAAAACGGTAAAGTCTTCATAGTGATTTACGATTCGACTCTACCAGAGGGAAGCGGTGCAAACATCGGTGTTTATATTCAAGCAAAGGCATACGCGCTTACCGATGAAAAAGAAATAGAGAGAGCCCGAAAGCTTCTTGCTGAAAGAAAGACTAAGAAATCAAGTAAAGTACGAAGTGCCCGGGAATTTATGGGAGACTATCCTCGTAGGGTTTATAAAGCGGTACCAGAGAAAGTTTGGATGAATGACGTTGGGGAAGTTAAAGGAAACTATGTTGATAAGCGAGTTGAAGTTAAACTCTGAAGAGCAGATAAAAACTGCTTTAAGGACAAGGCCTTGTCCTGTTTGCTCTGCGCCAATGGGCGATATGCCCGGGTCACGCGACGCTGTTTGTAGGAATTGTGGCTATAAAGATCCCTGCTGTGAATAGTTTTTATTATAATCTTTTACGGAAGGGACAATTCCATCTAGAGAGTCATCAAGATTAATTGTTTCAGCTTGATAGCATGCATCATATATGCTTTCTTGAACTGCTCTCGCTGCCGCATTGCCAACTATGTCAGTATCTAATTCGCTCCAGTAGTGTCCTCTAGTTTTTATATTTTCTTTTGTGGTGGTTAGATTTTTTATTTCCTCAGTTGAGAATACGAAGATTGTATCACCGTCAAGCGAAGTATTTATAGGATCGATTGCTCTTGCATGCCCAATTGATGCAAGATGTGCAACTCTTTCATAATTTTCTCTTGTGCGAAGATTAATGTTAGTTCCTATAATAGAAATTGTTGTATTCGATTTGTTTGGGGTATTAAATTCCATTAATTCTTTAAATTTTAGAAATTTATTTTTACCGTTTAGGGTTCTATTTCCCGCAAGTATCTCTCCATTTGGGAGCATGATATTTCCAACTGCGTTAACTACAGTCATAGCCGTTACAATTCCTCCATTTTTTAATTTAACAAATCCGCAGCCAACACCAGATTTCATGCCAGCAAAAATTTTACCGCTTTTATAATATTTAAATTTACCAACACTTGTTCCTGTTCCTGCGCCTACATTTCCTCGTAAAACTTCTTTTAAAGATGCATTATCTACAGCCTCTCTGCCAAAAGCAGGATTAAATTTATCGATCCTTACGCCTAAATCAAATACGATTGCTCCAGCTAAATTTGGATTTATTATCTTAAAAGTTTTATATCCAATATTTTTTTCAATCAATCTTTTCATTATTTCTCCACCAGCTTGTAGTCCAGTCCAACTACCGCCTGAAATGAATATTGCGTTAGCTCGATTATCTCTTTTGCCGTTGCTGAAAGCGTCGGTGTTAAATGTTCCATTTGATCCACCGTAGGATTTAAAAACTAAGGGTAATTCTTTATCAAAAACTACAACTGTAGTTCCTGTAAGTTTATCTAAATGCGTAGAATGTCCAACTTTTACTCCTTTTAGTGCCGTTAATGTTTTGTTCATGATCGAGATTATATACCTTTATAATTGTTATATTTATTAATACCGAATTTAGCTTCTAAATTGATGTTTTTTGCCTCTTGACAATAAAATATAAAAAAATTTATATTTCCAAAAAATCGTCAAAAGTATACTGCTATGTAGCACTATACTTTATTCAATTTATAATGGACCCCTGCTGTGAATAGTTTTTCTCAAAGAAAAACCCCTTCCAAATGAGGGGGTTTTTCTATTATGTTCCTTGATGATTCCAAATGAGTCGTCAAGGAAGTAAATTCTCTAAAAGTTTAAGCTCTTCCGATCTTGTACATTCCTGTACCACAGACTGGACACTTTCCTTTCATTGCAGGTTTACCATTTTTCATGGTTACCGGTTGAGCATTTGGATCTTCTCTTTTTGCTCTACACTTTACGCAATACATTTCTGCCATTAAAAATCACCTCCTTTTCAATACAAGTATAAACTTATACCCGATGTAATATAAAAAATAGAATTAGCTGGGCAAATAAGATAGCTGTAGTTATAAGAGCGGTTTTTTTAAGATCTGTTATAACGTATGTATAAGAAGTTTGGTGGCGGTATGCAGGTTGAGTTGCGGCAAGTTGGATTTTGATTTTTTGGTCACTAGGGATACTTACTTGAGCAGCGGAGGTTTCAAGATGATATAAAACGTGTCTTTGGTCGGCAATAGCTTTTTGCTCTCTGGTTTTTCTCTTTGCCATTTTGGGCTTGTAGCTTCAAGATGAGGCTACATAAGGCAAGATACACTATTGACATCATGCCTGTCAAGAGGCTAACATAAAATCTATGCCCCAAACTTTCATATTGGCCTTGTTTGCCGCCTTTTTCGTCTGGCTTTTGCTTCTGACAATTTTGTTTTGGAAGCTCTATATTCATTACAATAAGCTCATGCAAGCGGGGGGTGTGAAAGGACTAAGGCCGCTTCTAGAAGAACTTCTAAAAGCATCAGATGCCAATAAAAAGGATATTGAAATGCTACGTACGACATGTGCTAGAATAGATAGTGAGGGCCAATTTCATATCCAGAAAGTGGGCCTCTTACGGTTTAATCCCTTTAAAGATACGGGCGGAGACCAGAGTTTTATTCTTTCTCTTGTAGATAAAAATGATACGGGAGTAATAATCTCAGGACTCTATTCAAGATCCGGACTTAGATGGTATGCTAAGAAGATAATAAACGGAAAAGGGGTAGACTATGAACTTTCTGATGAAGAGAAGAAAGCTCTTGAAGAAGCAGGCAGTACTAAAAAAGAGTGAATTATGCTTAAAGATAAAAGAATACTATTACTTGCCCTGGTTGTTTATCTTGGTTTTACTGTAGGGTCTTATCTCCTTTTTACAAAGTCTCCTTTGGCTGCAAGGCTTAGTTCTCCTGTTCCTCCACCGACAACAGGCGTAAACGGGGAAATACAATTTGATCAAAGCTTACCAAAAACCGAACCATGCCCTTTGAATGGGGAACTTTATTCCAAACAGCAAAAGAAATGGTGGGATACACATAGACCGCTTGGGATAATGATAGAAAATCATGAAAGCGCACGTCCTCAGTCAGGAATAAATTCCGCAGATGTTACCTATGAAGCTGTGGCTGAAGGGGGAATTACAAGAATGCTAAACGTATTTTATTGCCAAGCCCCAGCCCAGGTAGGGCCTGTTAGATCGGCCAGAACTTATTTCCTTGATTGGATTTCGGAATACGGCGATAGTCCTCTGTATGCCCATGTAGGAGGCGCAAACACAGCCGGACCCGCAGATGCACTGAGTCAGATAGATGATTAT
>JBBTWB010000094.1:0-2023 GCA_038078635.1 Patescibacteria group bacterium
TTAACATAAATCTATAATTTTGCAATGAGATTAAGAAGTTAGGCTTTCGGCTAGGATGAGGTTTTCCCTTTGAGGTTCTCGTTTTCAAGTTCCAGATCGTGGATTCTTTTTTTCAGATTTTCTATTTCTTTTGTACCTTCTTTAATTTTGCTGTTTTTACCAAAAATTTTTAGAGTTGTAGAAACAAATCCAAAGAAACTGATAATCCAACAAATAACTATGCCTATCAAAAGAGCTGCCAGAACTACTACATAAACTGGAATATTATCAACCGTATAGTGATAAAGATTTATTGATATCCGCGCTGTATTTTGAGTAGCAAAATAAGCAAACCCTGCTCCTGAAATTATTAAGATTATTAAAGATATCATAGGATTTATTTAGGGAGCTGGGAATTTGATACGAGAACTGCACCTACTATTACGCCTGATGCGTTTTTAATAGGAACTACAACTTCTGTAATTCCATCAGGATAGTCCCCGCTTGTTTCTTCAAAATAGCGTGTGGTCCCATCCCCAAGAGTCATCTCTACCTCCCCATTAATGTCAAAGTTATAGGTGGAGCCTATATTACTCTCAACTGTATCTGCTAACACCTTTCTATCTGTATCAAGTATTGCAACATCCCTATTCCAGCTCTTAGATGCAGCAGAAACATAATCCTGCAAATCAGCTGTGGGAACAAATTGATAAGCTGTTGCAACCGAGAGTCCATAGTCACTAATTTGTCCCATTGGCCTATTCTGCATATTCATCCAGATGGTAGATTCTGTAAAACCATACATAGCCAGTTTCAAATGCACATACTTAAGGCCAATTACAATGAGAAGCAGAAAAAGAACTATTACTGCAATTGTATAGAGGTGAATCGTGAAGGCGTGTACGCTGATTGTCTTCTTTTCCATACCTTAATATAGAATCACTATTCTTATGCTTTGTCAAATCAGTAACCGGGGAAATAGTCTGTAACAATTTTATTTGACCTTATTCCAAGCTCACCTAGCATTTTTTTATATGCTTCAACCATGGCATTTGGTCCTGAGAGATAATACGTCCGGTTCTTAAAGTCCGGTGCTCCTTCTTTTATCATTTTGCCGTCAATTCTACCCGACCTTCCCTTCCAGCTCTCAGAGGGGTGAGAACAAACATAAACTGTTTTCAAACCAAAATCCTCCGCCTTTGCAAAAACATCTTTAAAAACGAATTCAGATTCTTGGGAACAAACGTAAAAAAGCACAATATCTCTATTTTCTTTTTTGTCAATCAAATTTTTAATCATACTTCTAAACGGAGTAATTCCAATTCCGCCTGCAATAAAAACTAATTTCTGAGATTTATTTTTTGGAAGAATAAAGTCTCCTGCAAGCTGTCCTGCATAGATTTTAGAACCCGGAGTCAAGCTGAGGAGTGCTTTTTTAAAACTGCTTGAGCTATCAGGGTCTATTCTTACACCGAGGCGGACATTATCTTCCGTCGGAGAAGCCGCAATTGTAAAATACCGCCTGTTTCCCCTGCTGTCCGTCCTCTTATGAGAAAGCGTCCATTCCATATATTGACCGGGGATGAAAGTGAACTTATGATTTGGAGCAAATACAAATTCGAAAATATTAGGCGCCATTTGTATTTTTTCTTTAAGGGTTAAAATTAAACGGCGTTTAAAACTTACAAAGTAAGAAAATATATTTCCTGCTACCAAAGCAGTTTCATAAGTTGAATAAATAGGGCCAATGCTGAATTGCGATCCGGATAATACCCCCACCAACACAGCGTATAAAATTTGCATTTTTTTAGCAGCAGGTAACGTGAGCGGTTCTACAAGCATTACAAAAGAAAAAAATAAAATTGGTGAATCCAGGATAATTCCCCATAGTGTTTTAAAAAGATCCGAACCATTGATAAAGCTAAAAGAGAGTGTTGCTATTAAAAAAACTGTTAAAAAACCAGAAACCATACTAAATTTTTTAATTTTTCTTAGAATCAATAATCCTCCTATTAAAACTGCAGGCAGCATCCATTGATTACCT
>JBBTWB010000095.1:0-2559 GCA_038078635.1 Patescibacteria group bacterium
CGTGACTGTCGAGACGAAGCTCAAACCAGACGAATCTGACAAGAGCCTTAATGGGTCAGTGAGAACGTCGAAACGTTGCAATCCCTGGCCAAAAGCGAACCACACAATCTAGCTTGATCGCGTCGGTGTTGATGGTTTCTCGCGGAGAGAAGCCTTCCTTGGATGGTCCTTTCCTATGAGGAAATCCCTTTCGCGGGCGTGGTCGGCGATCTCAGGTCAGCTCGACGAAGGAGCAGTAGAACGCGCTGAGACGCCTGGCGTTCCGGATGGCTCCCGTCGTGGTTTCGAAGGGCGATGCCCTGGCCATGGAGCGAATCCTCCGTGCTGTTGGTTTTTCAGTCCTCAAGTCGGTTGAGGCGGAAACACCACGTCTTGCGACGTTTGCGCGTATACCTTAAGGGGCTACTCTGACCATATCCGACTGACGAGGTACAGAGCTACGCGCGGGTCGACCCACTAGTTGAACTGGAAGTTCTGCATAGAACCCCTCCATCTATATCTCCTAACCCACCGGCGGTGGATTATAGAGTCAAGTTGGTTGAGGCGACTGATCGCCTGGGTTGGCTACACGCGTCAGGAACTTGGGCACCTTCTCACGATGAACAGTGGCGCCAGACAAGAGCTGATCCAGTAGGTCTTCAAGTCGACCGCTGTGATCCACCTCAGATGAGCCATCCTCAAGCGTGATTAAGTATCCAGTGACACTCAGATGATGGCAAGCTCCTCCGACGACCCAGACCTCAAGGGCATATGAGGGAGAAGCTGGATCAACGGGGCAGAAATCCAGGGCCTTTGCTTTTGTGAGTAGCCCTTGGAGTTTCCCGATAGCGCGTGAACTCTTCAACCGAGTCACGGTAATTCGGGTCACGCACCTCCAGCCGTGATCTATCCATACCTTCGAGATGTCAGCTCGTTCGATTGCTCCGAGATAGCGCATTGTGTTAAAACCTCCATCTATATCTCCATATCCGCAACGCGGATTATAAGAGCAAATGGATTAGGGCGAGCCGGACTTTTTGGCGCGGCCCACCAGTATAGAGTCGGACTGAATAGCGAAGACACACCGGCCTCCAGTTGCGCCATTAATCTCGATGAGACCTGGATCAACTTGGAGCTGACTGCATTCGACGCAGAGACTTGCAAGGATTTTGAAACAGAGCCTTTCGGTTCCATCCGGGAGACGAAAGGTTGCATCAAATAGCGACTCATGTAAACGTTTGTTGCATGACATGCAAGCTTCGTCACGAGAGAGCAACTCAATTCTCCTTCTGTTCATGATAATAGGTTGGGAACTAAGTTTCGATACCAAAAACTGACCACTTTTTATGGGCAATTCATGGTACCGAAACATACCGATTTGGATTACTAATCTTGGGTGCTAATTTTCAATGTGCTTGTTTTAATCATTCCTCTCGCAATTTGAGTGGATGATTAAGATTAGGCTGATTCTATCAGAATGCATATGGGTAAACAATGAGTTTGTTTCATTATGGAAAAGTATTGCAACTAGCTTCAGAATTTAGTATAATTCCACAAGCACTCACATTCGAACATTGTCTCTGAGCTTAACTCTTCGTTCGAATGGCGGAATAAGAGACATAAAATATGCGTGAAATTACACTTGAAGAACTTCTTGAGGCCGGATGTCATTTTGGACATCAGGTAACCCGCAGTAATCCAAAAGCCCGCGATTTTATTTTTGAAGCCAGAGATGGAATTCATATTATTGACCTTGCAAAAACAAAAGAAGGCTTGGATGACGGGGCAAAATTTCTAAAATTAGCCGGGCAAAACCCTGCAGCGAATCTCGTAGTTGTTGGTACCAAAAGACAAGCCCATGAAATTTTAAATAAAGAAATAGATAAAATTAAAGGTGAAATAAAAGGAGATTCAGGGCTGTTTTTCGTCACAAATAAATGGATCGGTGGACTTCTTACCAATTTTTCAGAAGTTTCCAAAAACTTTAAAAAACTAAAAGATTTTATGTATAAACTGGAAACTCCCTCAGAGCAAGCAGGATTTACAAAGAAAGAAGTTGGAGGCTGGGCAAAAGAAAAAGAAAAACTTCAGGGTTTTTATGGCGGAGTTTATGAACTTACAAAAAAACCTGATATCTTATTCATAATTGATGCCCACCTAGAAGCTTTAGCTGTAAAAGAAGCAAGAGCTATGGACGTCCCAACGATTGCAATAGTAGATACAAATGCAGATCCGGCTTTGGTTGATTATCCAATTCCTGCAAATGATGATGCAGTCGGAAGCTTGCAGCTAATTATTAGTTACATATTAGAAGCATGGGCTGAGGGCCGCAACGCGTCCCAAAATCAAAAATCATCCATTCGGCAAGCTCAGGACAAGAATCTTAAATCTCAAAAATCCACCTCCGTTGAGGTTTTGGCGGACAAAGAAGAAACGAAAGCTCCGGAAGCTAAAGCTGAACAACCCCGTTCGGAAAGCTCAGGGCAAGCAAAGAAAGAGGCAAAAGTCAAAACTGAAAAACCAAAAGCAGAAAAGAAAACAAAAACAGTTTAAAAATAAAGGATTTTTAGATTTTATTTT
>JBBTWB010000096.1:0-5260 GCA_038078635.1 Patescibacteria group bacterium
TTGACAATCATCTTTTTTGTTACAATTTTTATATATGTACCTTTTTACTTCTCAAACTTACTCGCGGATTATTGATAAATGAAAAAAAATAATTATAAGTATCTAAAAGATAAATGGACCAGAAAACATAAAGAGTTACAGTACAATCTTGTTAAAAAACATAAGAGCTCTTTTGACTGGCTTTCTGATAACACCAAACAGTTAACCGTTGGCTCTCTCGGGGGATTGATGCTTTTGACTGCTCCTCTTCATCAAGGAAGCATAAACACACAAGTTAAGGTGGCGGCCGAAGAAGCTCAGAAGATTGATAAAAGTGCATTTCTGATTGCCGATCTAAGCGGGAGCCTTCCGGACCAGGTCAGACCGCTTAGCCAGGATGAGGAAGTAAAGATTTCAGATATTCTTTCAAAAAGCTTCGGGATGGATATAAAACCTGAAATAAATGGTCTTAGACTAAATAGAAGTTATGGCTTAATAGGAGCCGAGCAGCATTTGGCCAGGTTTCCCGGGGACACTATGGGCAGTCATTTTGATAATGAAGAGGATGCTAAAAAGTATTATTCCTCTGGAATGGCTCCGGGGCTTGGTGCGTGGGGATATTTTACAACCTCACAGTCCCAAATGACAAAAGAGGATACTGACCGGGAAAAATATTACATAGCTGTTCAAACTTTTCTTTCTCCGGATTTTAATAGCAAAGTAGCAGAATACAGAGATTTTTATAAATATAGAAAAATGCTTGTGGTTAATCCTCAAAATGGAAAAGCGGTTATTGCAGACATTGGAGATGCAGGACCTGCAGAATGGACAGGGAAACATCTTGGCGGCTCTCCTGAGGTAATGAAATACCTTGAAAGGGTAGACGGAAGCGGAAGAGGCCCTGTTCTTTATTTTTTTATTGATGACCCAAATAACACAGTTCCATTAGGACCAATAGAGCCAATCGGAAATAGTTAAAATAGATGCATGGCTACATAGTTATAGCTATTTGACTATTCAACTATTTTAGCTATGATTGTTTTATGAAAAAACATTTTTATTCACACATTGTTGAGACATCCTCTGTGACCCTTGCTCTCGGAGATCTGGACTTAAGTCCGGATGAGCGGAAACATCTTTTGGATTTAGTGGATCATAATCTTCACCACGCAATACTTGATTCTGTATTATCCGAGTTATCAGATAAAGATAAACAGGAATTTTTAACGCTCTTAGCAACGGATGATAATGACAAAATCTGGAAACTTTTAGTTTCGAGGGTGGATAATATCGAGGAAAAGGTTAAAAAGACAGCAGACGACCTGAAAAAAGAGATCCACAAAGACATTGCTGACAGCCACAAAAAATCAAGTTAGTTAGTGGTGCTATCTGATCTTGGTTTTTCCCGTCTTGCAAGATATATAAAGGGAAGGGCTGCGAATTGGAACAGAGAAGCCACGGCATAAGACGCAGGATAACCTCCTATATCGGCTACTTTCCCAAGTGCGGGCTGAATCACAACGCCGCCTGAAGAACCCAGCAGTGAATCGAAGGACAAAACTGTTGCTCTCTGCTCCGTTGGAATAAGTCCATTTAGATATGCTTGTCTGATTGGATAAATTGCTGCAAAAATAAGTCCCCAGAGGAAAATTAAAAGCAAAGCCAGCCAGAAATTAGTAATCTGTGAAACAACAATAAGAAGCACACCGGTAATAAAAATACCAATAAACATGGCTGTCGTTCTTCTGCTAAATAGTTTTCTGATTCTAGGTGCCAAAATTCCCCCTGCAATTGAAGTAAGAGCTACGATTGCAGCCACTAATCCTGCAATTCCATAGGCCTTACTGTCTCCGTACATTTCAAGCAAGTATGGCTGGAGAGCATAGAAAATATAAAAGCTTACTCCGGTTGTGAATGGCGCAGCCAGCATTATCCACCTAACCGGCGGATTTTTTAACCCGTGGTCAATAGATTTACTGAATATATTTTTCATTTCGTTCAAAGGCTGTTTGGCTTTTTTAGGAGTGAAACCTAGATCCTTCATAAGGAAAAACGCTGTTGCAAAATTAACGAGTAAAACTAAGCCACGGAGAATATAAGGCATACCCAGATTTGAATACTGTGCAATAATTCCGCCTAAAATCGAGCCGGTAAGCATGGCTACACCTCCAACAATCTGTCCTTTTGCAAAAACACTTTCAAGATGTCCTTTAAAATTTGTGGCTTTAAGAGCATCAACTAACCATGCTTCCGTAGCTCCTGAGAAGAAAGTGTATCCTAACCCTAGAAGAATAGATGAGCCGGCCCAGCCCCAGAACGGACCGTGAATTTGCCACATTAACAAATAAAGGAAAGTGGAAAACGCAAGAGTAAGCGAGCCTAACATATATGAAATCCGTCTGCCAAAAGTATCGGCTATGATTCCTGTTGGAACTTCAAATAAAACTTGTCCAAGGGTAAAAAATGCATTTGCGGCAAAAGCCTGAAAATTGCTAAGCCCTGCGTCCAGAAGAAAGATAGTGTTTATGCCCCAAATAAAACTTGTTGCTAAGGTATTTCCTAAAACAAGCAGAAGATAAACACTTTGAATGCTCCGGGGTTTTCTTAGCATTAAAGTATTTAAACAACATTTTGCGCCTAAAGTCAACCATCCGCCCACCCAATACTTGATTTTTTAGGTGAAATAAATGAATATATTAGTTGTGGGACAAAAGTCTACAATCCTTGCCATAGTATTGGTAATATTTGCTGTTATCCTTACAATTATTTTTGTAATACGCGGCATCAGCTCTCTTGGAGGAAATAAAAATAATCAAACAGCAAAAACCGAGGACAGAAAAATCGTTGCCGTAACTGATATTGTAAATAATCCTCTTGTTTATCAGGACCTGAATGTTGAAGTTAGTGCTGTAATCTCAGATTGGGTTACAAATAGGTCTTTTACTTTCTCTGTTGGAGGAAGTACATTCGGCGGACCACCAAAACAGCTTTTAATAATAACAAGGACTCCTGTTCCTTTACCTGAATTGGTAAAAGACAACGAGCTTGGACTGGGTGAAAAAGTAAATGTCAGAGTTAGAGGCAGAGCTATAATCCTGGATAGACAGGAGCTTCAAAATGAGCTTGAGGTAGACTTAGACGGAACAGCAATAGCCCTGGACAATAACAATATAAATAAGTGGGAAGAAGGGGTAGTTATTCTTGCCGATTCTATAGAGAAATTGTAAATTCCGCTTCCCCGGATACTTTAACGCCAATTTTCTGCTATAATACATTAACCGCTTAGAGGCGGTTTTTCGTATACAAATGCGAATTTAAAATCTATACGACCCTCCCTAAATGCTCTTCGAGCCGTATTCGAATAGAATGGAACAGGCGAGAAGTAAATGATGGAGGGTTATTTAATATGAACATTAGAAATGTAGCTATTATTGCCCACGTTGACCATGGAAAAACAACTTTAGTTGATGCACTGTTAAAACAGTCTGAAACAAAGCTGAAAAACGCTCCGGATACACTTATCATGGACAGTAATGAGCTTGAGCAGGAGCGCGGAATTACGATTTTTTCAAAAAATGCTTCAATTGTCTGGAAAGATACAAAAATAAATATAATTGATACTCCCGGACATGCGGACTTTGGCGGAGAAGTTGAAAGAGTCTTAAAAATGGCAGACGGATGCCTGCTTTTGATTGATGCGAAAGAAGGACCTATGCCTCAAACCCGCTTTGTACTTAAAAAAGCTTTGGAAATGAAGCTAAAAATAATTGTTGTAATAAATAAGATTGATAAACCTGATGCCCGGATTCATTATGTTTTAGACAAGACTCTGGATTTATTCTTAGAACTCGGGGCTAACGATGAAACTGCTTATTTTCCTACAGTTTATGCCTCAGCCAGAACGGGCGTAGCAGGACTTGAACAGGATCTCTCTCAAATGACTGATATTACGCCTATTTTTGACACAATCTTAAAAGAAATTCCAGCTCCGCTGGTAGATCCTGAAAAGCCACTTCAGATCCTTATCACAACTCTTTCATCAGATCCGCATAAAGGGAGAATTGCAATCGGCAGAATTCAGAACGGAACCTTAAAAGCTGGTCAGGAAGTTGCCCAAATTACAAAAAATGGAGAGATTATAAAAACCAGACTAACTAGTCTTATGACTTTTGAGGGCCTTGAAAGAATTGACGTAGGTATGGCTCTGGCAGGGGATATAGTGGCTGTATCAGGCATAAAAACTCCGGAAATCGGAGAAACAATTTCAGATTCCATAAATCCCGTGGCTCTTCCAATTCTTGACATAGATGAGCCTACTATTAAGATGACTTTTATGGTTAATGATTCTCCTTTTGGAGGCCGTGAGGGAGAATTTAAAACATCCAGGCAGATCAGAGACAGACTTTATAAAGAGCTTGAAACAGACATGGCGCTTTTCGTAGAAGACGACCAAAATGGCAACTGGATAGTTTCTGGGCGGGGAGAACTTCATTTGGCAATTTTGATCGAACGGATGAGGCGTGAAGGGTATGAATTCCAGGTAGCCAGACCTCAAGTAATAAATAAAAAAAATGACGGAAAAACTCTTATTCCTTATGAAAGAGTATTTATTGATGTACCGGACGGTTTATCGGGAACGGTTATGCAGAAAATGGGATTACGCCGTGGAGAGTTAAAAGATATGAGCAGCGAGAATGGAATTACATTTCTGGAGTTTATAATCTCCACTAAGGGACTCTTTGGCTACAGAAGTGAATTTATTACGGATACGAGGGGACTGGGCATTATAAATACCTCTTTTTATGAATATGGCGAGGATAATGGATATAAACATGAGAGGGAACAGGGGTCATTAACAGCCCATGAAAGCGGCGTAACCAACCTTTATAGCCTAACCAGCATTCAAGAGCGCGGACAGCTATTCATAGGCCCTGCAGTAGAGGTTTACAAAGGAGAGGTTATAGGCCAAAACTCAAGAAATGATGATATAAGTGTAAATGCATGTAAATTAAAACAGCTTACAAATCATAGATCAAAAGGAGACGGGGTATCCGAATATTTCAAAACACCTAAAATTATGGGACTTGAAGATGCCATAGAATTTATCGCAGATGATGAATTGGTAGAAATAACCCCGAAAAACATAAGAATCAGAAAAATGATACTTGATGAGGTAGAAGCCAGACGCCGCCGCGCCCAGAACATCTCCGTTTAGCTTCTGGGGGTTTACTCTGAGTTTGTCGAAGGGTAGCCTACCGAATGATGTTTGAACTTATTATAG
>JBBTWB010000097.1:0-1183 GCA_038078635.1 Patescibacteria group bacterium
AAGAGTTTGGGGAGTGCATTGAAAGAGAGTTTAAAGAAGAATTCGGAGCACAAATAAAGTTCATAAGGGTTTTTGGCGTGATCAATCATACAATTCCTGAAGAAGATAAGCATTGGGTGGCAATTGCAGCTCTTTGTGAAATAAAAGAGGGAGCACCAAAAATAATGGAGCCGGAAAAATGCAGCGAAATTGGCTGGTATACTTTAAACGAAATAGAGAAAATGCCCCATTCCGTAGTTTTTGACCACGGTTTAATGCAAATACTAAGAGATTATAAAAGTAAGATTTAAGAATAAGTCCACAGTTTGTGGTTTACCGATGTGTCTACCTAGCACATACCTGGTGTGGGCTGAGTCTATCCACAAGCACCACAGAGCTATTCCCGAAGCTTTTGAAGTGGATGGTAGTGGATTCGTTTTTCTGCGATAAAAATTCCCAGGAAAACAAAAATAGACCCCAGTACATATAAAGGAGTTATTTTTTCTCCGAGAAGAGGAAGCGCTACTAAAATTGTTGCTATGGGATCAACATAAGTAAATATTCCTACTTCAGAAGCTTTAATGATTTTTATTCCATACGCGTAAAGTGAGTGGGCAACCGCCGTTGCCAAAACTGCGCCGAAGAAAATTCCAAAAAGAGCCTGGAAAGTTACGTTAGACAGCCAATGGGTTTCACCCAGTTCCCAGAAATATAAAGGGATTAAAGGTAAAGATCCTATTAAAAAAGACCAGAAAGCAATTACAAGAGGTTTATAATTTGGCAAAATCTTTTTAAGAAGAAGTGCATGAATAACCGAGCCAATTGCCGCCAAAACCAAAAATATATTTCCTAAAATTCCTCCATCAAACCCTTTAGTAAATACAGGAAGCATGACTATTACCATCACTCCAAGAAGGCTGACAAATGTTCCTGCAATAACTTTCTTTCTTAATCTTTCGTTTAGAAATAAGACAGACCCGATGATTAAAAACACAGGGCTTGCGGATAAAATAATCGGAGCATTAATGCTTGATGAGAGCTTAAGACCTAATATTAAGAAAGAAATGGTGATTGTGATTCCGATTATTGAAAGAAGAACCAGATCTTTCCAGTCGCGTCTTTCAATTTTTAAATCTTTATAAACAAACGGAAGAAGAATTAAAGCTCCTAAATAAAAACGTAAGAAAACGAAAGTGAAAGAGGG
>JBBTWB010000097.1:1283-2347 GCA_038078635.1 Patescibacteria group bacterium
ACTATTAGAACAAACGGAATGTTTTTTTTATCTGCAAATCTTAACTGTTTATCCAAGTCTTTGTCGTCCGTGTAAAGTTCTACGTTTATACTTTTACTCCTTAGTTCGTTGGCAACTTCTGCTGCTTTTGGGTCTGTATTTGTGACCAAAACTTTTGTACCACCCAAATCTTTGCTATCGAACAAATTAAGTTCTCCCATTGCCTCGATTGTTCTATCAAATCCAAATGAAAAACCTACCGCAGGAATTTGTTGATTTCCAAACATCCCGATTAATCCATCATATCTTCCGCCGCCGCCAAGAGATCCGGTGGGATAATCGTCGCATTTAACTTCAAAAATTAAACCGGTATAATAATCAAGTCCGCGGGCAAGAGTGGGGGAGAATTCTAACTGATTATCCTTAACATCCATCTGTCCAAGTTTCGAGAAGATTTCATTTACTCTTTCAGTTCTTGTCTGATTCTTAATTTGATCAACTAAAGCTTCTGAAAATCCTGATGTTCTTAATTCTTTCCGGACCTTGTCAAGGCCAATTTTTTCGAGCTTATCAATTATTGCAATTGCTTTTTTATCTATTCCCTCAAAAACCGTCCGGTCATTTAATAAAACTTTAAAGTTCTTAAATCCGAGTAATTGAAACGCGTCAATAACGAGTTTAATTATTTCGGCGTCTGCAATGTTGGAACTTGAACCAACCGTGTCAACATCTACCTGCAAAAATTCTCTGTATCTGCCTTTCTGAGTATTATCTGCCCTATAAACATTTTGAATTTGGTACCTTTTAAAGGGAAGATAGAGGTCATTGGCATATTGCGCAACAACACGGGATAGAGGAACAGTTTGATCATAACGCATCGCAACCTTGCGCCCTCCATTGTCTTCAAATCTGTACATCAGTTTATCTCCTTCATCGCCGTATTTTCCGCTCAGGATCTCCTCGTACTCAAGAACCGGAGTTTCAAGAGGCTCAAAACCATAGGACTCAAACACCTTTTTCAAGATGTTTAAAACGTAGTTCCTTTTACGAGCCTCGGTCGGCAGAAAATCCCGAAAACCTTTCAG
>JBBTWB010000098.1:0-1352 GCA_038078635.1 Patescibacteria group bacterium
TAGAGACCCGCTACATGAAAAACTTTCTTAAAGATTTTGATGTTCTCTATATGTCTGGCGGAAATACTTATTGGTTCCTCAAAAAAGTGCAAGAAGCGGATTGTGCTGATGTCATACGAGATTTTGTAGACAGTGGGAAGATATATATTAGTACAAGTGCAGGAACAATCTTAGCCGGTCCAGATGTTTATCCTACGAGAAATTTGGAAAAACTGAGCAAAGTTCCTGAGCTAAAAGATTTTAAAGGGCTGGGATTGGTAAATTTCATAATCATGCCTCATTGGGGAGATCAGGATTTTGAAGAAAGGTATAAGCGGACAATAGACGCATATTACAATGATTACCCAATTCTACTTTTATCAAACCAGATGTACGTTATGGTCGAAGAGGACAAATTTGAAATAATTAAGGTTTAAATTGTGCAAATGAATTTACTTTTTCTGACCTGTAAAGATAATCAGGAGGCGGATAAAATTTCCAAAAAACTTTTAGAGGAAAAGTTGGTATTTTGTATCAAGAAAACTTCTGTTTCATCATCGTTTTTGTGGCAGCATAAAATACAATCTTCAAACGAAATACTGCTTATAATGGATTCGGTAGCTGATAATTTTGAAAAAATAAACTCCGAAGTGAAGAAGTTACATAGTTATAAAACTTTTGTTCTAACCTCACTTTTGGTAAGTCAAACTACAAAAGAGGTTGAAGATTGGGTGAAGGAAGAATTTAATAAATGATTACTCTTCCCGGGCTTATTGATTCTCATGTCCACTTCCGTACTCCCGGGCAAACCCATAAAGAAGATTTTATAACCGGCACTAAAGCTGCGATTGCAGGAGGATTTACCACTGTAATTGACATGCCGAATAATTTGGAGCCAATAATAACGTTTGACCGTTTGCAGCAAAAGAAAAAGATTGCAAAGAAACAAATTCTTTGTGATGTTGGTTTTCATTTTGGGTCTCTCGGAGATAATTTAGAAGAATTTGCAAAAGTTAAGAAAGAAGTTTTTGGTTTGAAATTATTCTTAAATCAAACCACCGGGAATTTTATTATTGATAAAAAAAGTTTGCTTAAAATCTATGATGCCTGGTCCAAGAGTTTGCCGATTCTTGTTCATGCAGAAGAGGACGTAATTGATTTGGTAATTAAAGTTTGCCAGCAAACAAAAAAGAAAACACACATCTGCCATGTTTCTTCAAAAGAAGAATTACAAAAGATTATTAAAGCAAAAAAGAAAGGAATAAAAATTACCTGCGGCCTTACTCCTCATCATTTATTTTTGACAGAGGAAGATGTTAGAAAATTGAAATCATATGGAATGATGAAGCCAACTTTAAAAACGAAGGCCGACG
>JBBTWB010000099.1:0-3861 GCA_038078635.1 Patescibacteria group bacterium
TACCGGACTTACTTGGGGAGTATTTTGCAAAGGAACATTATTTGGATCCATTATTCACTTACCTCCTCTGCTGCAGCAGTTGGTGAAACGCTCGGACTAAGTTTTTCCAGTCTGGCTGTTTTTGCCAAATCCCTGACAGCTTTTACAAAATCATGAATTGATGTTTTATACTCTTTATTTGCCTCAATTAAAGCTTTCAGATCTTCCTTAAATGCATCAATTTGTCCTTTTGGATCGTCTGAGCTGCAATCAAACTCTTTTCCGCTGGCTTGTGCCGCATCTAAAAGCGTTTTGACATTTGCTTTATTTGCTTCAATCTCAGCTTTAAGATCTGCATAATTTGATAACGTGTAACCGTTTGGAACTAATTTATTGTTATAGAATTCATCAACCCTCGCATATACCTTTTCGTGACCTGTATGGATAATTTTTCCCCGCGCCAGCATATTTTTTAATCTTTGGGAAATACCTTTTTGCCTTGCCTCACAAATCTTAAGCCTTGCCTCACTTAATTTCTCTTTTCTTCTCGTAGCTGCCTCTGAGGCTCTATTTTTAAGATTTTCCCGGATCTCAAGATTTTTCTGGTGAGCTTCTTGAATTCTCTCTTTTATAACTTTCGGACGCAAGAGCTTGGGAGTAGGGCTTGATGTAGTTGTGGTAGTAGAATCATCGCTAGACGTAGTATCTTCCTGCGCAAAAACAGGAATGACTAAAACAAACATAAAAAGAGACAAAAAAGATAGAAGCTTTAAG
Source organism: Patescibacteria group bacterium (assembly GCA_038078635.1). Lineage (GTDB taxonomy): Bacteria > Patescibacteriota > Microgenomatia > Levybacterales > UBA12049 > 2-01-FULL-39-10-A. The sequence continues at coordinate 754 of JBBTWB010000099.1, forward strand.
AATTTAAGCATTAACTCTAGATTAATAGAACTACCCATTTTTGTCAAGATCTGTCAGAATTTTGTCAAGAAAAGTTATTTAATAAGCTGGTATTGTTGGTTGATGGGAATAAATCATTATGGGTCAGGACAAAGAGTTCTTCCAGATCCTGAGTTAGAAGAAGTACATGAAGAAGTATTTGGCTTAACACCTGAAGCTATTGGCATTCCTCTTTCTCATCAAGGATTAGTGCCTGTTGCTAGAAAACAGCCTGAATCTGTTTCCACCGTTCCAACTGAACCCGCCGAAGAACAGCGCAGAGACGGCGAAGGAAGTGTTTAGTTCTTCCTTATCTTAATTCCCTCTTTGTTATCTTCGACTGTAAATCCTTTTGATTCAATCTCAAGTCGAACTTTATCTGCTTCTTCGTAATTTCCTGCTCTTCGGAGTTCTTCACGCTTGTCAACAAGCAAGCGAACATCCGATGGAACATCAACTTTCTCAGGAACAAAGGAAGACAATTGCAAACCTAAAACCTCATCCATTTTAAGTAAACTTCTTTTCTTAGCTGAAGGCGGATAATCGGACTTTACCATTTCCCAAACAATTGACAGTGCTTTTGGCATATTCAAATCATCATTAACTGCATTTAGAAAGTTTTGCTCAAACTCCGCGCACCCAACCTTCGCTTCTTCCCAAGAAGTAAACTCACTTCTAAGTCTATTTAAAGCTGTTTGGGCTGCTTTCAAAGCTTCCCAAGTAAAATTCATTTCCTGTCTGTAATGAGTTTGCAAATATAAATACCGTAAACTCATCGGGTCAAACCCTTTCTTGGCAACATCTTCAACTGTATGTGTATTTCCAACACTCTTACTCATTTTTTCTCCCTCAACAGTTAAGAAGCCGTGGTGAACCCAATATTTCACAAATGGTTTATTTGTCACTGCCTCAGCTTGTGCAATTTCATTTGTGTGATGAATATTTATGTGATCTATTCCTCCGGTATGAATATCAAAAGATTCGCCGAGCGCCTTCATGCTCATTGCGGAACATTCAATGTGCCAACCCGGAAATCCAACTCCCCACGGACTTTCCCACTCCATCTGTCTTTTTTCATCCTTTGGATTAAATTTCCAAAGCGCAAAGTCAGTTATATTCTTTTTCTCGCCCAGATCAACACGGGCTCCACCTCTTAACTCTTCAGGATTTTGGCGGGAAAGTTTAAAATAATCAGGAAATTTTGAAGTATCAAAATAAATTCCATCCCCTGTTTTGTAAGTGACCCCTTTCCCTTCTAACTTCTTGATTAGTTCAATCTGTTCCGGAATGTAATCTGTTGCATGCATTAAATCCTTAGGCAAAGTTATATTGAGAAGTTTGCAGGAGTCTTTAAATTGAGCTTCAAATTTCTTAGCAATATCCCAAACAGATAAACCGAATTTCCTAGCTCCTTTTTCCATCTTGTCCTCGCCCTCGTCAGCATCTGAAACCAAATGACCAACGTCTGTTATGTTCATTACGTGATGAACTGAAAAATTATTAAACTTTAAAACGCGGATTAAGATATCGTCTCCAATATACCTCCTCATATGTCCTATATGCTGATAATCATAAACAGTCGGCCCACACGAATATATCCCGACTTTGGGTGGACTCAAGGGCTCGAACTGTTCGATAGAACGAGACAAAGTATTGTATATTCGCAACATAAATTAATTGAAAATTGAAAATTGAAAATTGAAAATTGTTGTCATCCTGAAACTCCCACAACGCTCTCTGCTGTTCCCTGTTTCATTGTGGGATTTACTAAAGGAGCCGGTTTTTTATTCTGCACCTTTAAATCCGCAAGTTGTTTCTCCTGTTCTTCTCTCTCTAATTTTTCCGTAACATTCTCCTCAGCTGGCTTTGCCGGATTTGTAAGAGTTTGGTAATACTCCTGATGTAAAGTATTTCGCAAGGCATGAATTTTGGCTAATTCCTCAGGACTTTTTCCTGCATTGGGATCTTTCGGAGTCATGCCAATTGCCGCCGCAATAGGATTTTGCTGTGAACTGGATTGAGAATTTCCTTTCTGTGAATCAGAACTTTTAGGTTTTGTCGGGCCATATAAATCTTTTAAAAATTGTTTTGCCTGATCGTCTGACATTTGTTTTTGTGAAGCTGTTGACTGTTCATTAGTCCCTTGATCATTTTGCAAAGCGTTCGAACTTTGACTGCCGGTAATTTGACCCTGAGCAGTTTTTGCAAAATTTTTTGCGCTAGCCGTCGCTGCCTTTCTAACATTCTGGGCAGTACTCTGCCCAGTCTCAACAATTTCCTCAAATCCACCAATTTGATTTATCATAGCTCCGATCTTCCTTCCATAGCTCTTTGAAGCGTCACCTCATCAGCATACTCAATATCCGCTCCTATTGGCAACCCCCGCCCGATCCTCGAGATCTTTAAGTTTTGCTTGTCCGCCGACCTGTCCGCCAAAGCTTTAGCGTCGGTGGAAGCTTTTATTTGTTTTGCTATGTACATCGCGGTTGCTTCCCCTTCCATTGTCGGATTTGTTGCTAAAATTATTTCTGAAATTTCTGAATCCCCAACTCTATCAATTAATTGTTTTATGTAAATTTCATCAGGACCAATATTATTCAAGGGATCTATTCTTCCGTGTAAAACATGATAAACCCCTTTATATTTTCCGCTTTTCTCAAGAGCCAAAACATCAAGCGGCTCTTCTACTACGCAGATTAAACTTTGATCCCGGTCTTTATCGCTGCAAATTTCACATGGATCAGTTTCTCCCACTGTAAAACATATTGAGCAAATTACAGTTCCTGTTTTAAGGGTAGTTAAGCTTGATGCAAATTTATCGAGTTCATATTGAGGAACGTGGAGGAGATAAAAAGTTAATCTCTGAGCAGTCTTAGGACCAACGCCCGGCAGCTTTTCGAAAGACTCAATTGTTGCTTGAATTGCTTTTGGTATTTTCATTCATTAAGTGTTTTTGAAATAAGACGGGAAATGGAAACTATCTCAAGCTTTGCAAATTTTCGGTCCATTGGGATCTCAAGCGTATCCGAAACAATAACTTTTTTGATGATAGATTCTTCCAGATTTTGAGGTTCATTACCTGAAAAAATC
>JBBTWB010000100.1:0-6185 GCA_038078635.1 Patescibacteria group bacterium
AAGAATTGTAAATGAGCTTAAATTTGCAGGACTTCCTGAAAACGGGAAAGCAAAACTTTTTGATGCGCGTTCCGGAGAGCCATATGATAACGCAGTAGTTGTGGGAGTTGAATACATAATGAAACTTATCCACATGGTTGAGGATAAAACTCATGCAAGAAGTACAGGACCATACTCTTTAGTTACACAGCAGCCGCTTGGAGGAAAAGCACAAATGGGAGGACAACGACTTGGAGAAATGGAAGTTTGGGCACTTGAAGCACACCGCGCACGTTATACTCTTCAGGAAATGCTGACTATTAAATCTGATGATGTTGTAGGACGTGCTAAGGCATTTGAAGCAATTGTTAAAGGGACAACTATCCCGACGCCAAAAGTTCCCGAATCATTTAAGGTTCTTATAAAAGAGCTTCAAGCATTAGGACTTAACGTTGTTCCAATGGGAGCACAAGTTGTAGCAGAGCCGACTATGGCAGAGCCTATGAAAGACGCCAAAATAGATGAAAAAGTAGAAGAACAGGCAAAAGAAATGGAAAAAGAGCTTGGCGGAATTGAAAATGTTCCCGGTCCGGAAGCAAGTTTGCCTATTGAAATTGAAACTAGCGCAGAAGGAGCAGTAAATGGATAAGAATAAAAAAATGAAAGACATCAGTATTTTGGATTTCCAGTCACTTAAAATCCTCTTAGCAGGAAAAGATGATGTGATGGGTTGGAGTTACGGTGAAGTTACAAAGCCTGAAACCATAAATTATAGAACTCTTAGGCCTGAAAAAGACGGTTTGTTTGACGAGCGCATCTTTGGTCCGACAAAAGACTGGGAGTGTTATTGCGGAAAATATAAGAGAATCAGGTATAGGGGAATAATCTGTGATAAATGCGGAGTTGAAGTTACGCTGTCCCGTGTCCGCCGTGAACGGATGGGCCATATCGGGTTGGCAAGTCCTGTTGCTCACGTTTGGTACTTTAAGGGTTCGTCCAGTCCTTTATCTTTGATCTTAGATATGTCTCAAAAGGATTTGGAATCTGTAATTTATTATGCTTCATATTTGGTTACAGGGTCCGATGATGAGAAAAAGAAGAAAGCACTTTTGGATTTTGCAGAAAATATAGAAGAGCGAAAAAATAAACTTAAAAAAGACGCGGAAGTAGAAGAAAAAGAAATTACTAAAGAAGTTGTAGCAAAACTTAAAGATGCTAAAAAAGGAAAGGTAGAGCAAAAAGAATTAATAGAGCAGGAAATTGAACTTTCCAAAAAACAAAGACTTCTCAGGATTAACGACAGAATTGCCGCGGAGAGTAAAAAAATTGATGAAATTGCAGATGCATTGACGGCTCTTGTCAAAAGCTTAAAGCCGGGATCTGTTCTTTCAGAGGATGAATACTTCAAAGTTCTGGAATATGATATTCCTGTTTTCTTCACATTTAAAACCGGAGCTGAAGGACTTTTGGACTTAATTGAAAAGCTGAATATAGATGAGTTAATAGTAGAGCTCCGGAAAGAGGTAGAGAGAGCAAAAGGACAGAAATATTTGAAGCTTGTTAAGCGCTTGAGGCTTCTTGAGGTAATAAGAAAAGCAAACGTTGCTCCAAAAGACATGGTTTACACAGTTCTTCCTGTAATTCCGCCGGATCTTAGACCTATGGTTCAGCTCTCCGGTGGACGTTTTGCGACATCAGATCTTAATGATTTATATAGACGTGTAATTAACAGAAATAACCGCTTGAAGCATTTAATGAGCCTGGGAGCACCTGAAATTATTCTTAGAAATGAAAAAAGAATGCTTCAGGAATCAGTTGATTCATTAATTGATGCATCTCAACGCGGTACTCAGGTTGTTGCTTCGCCTCTCCGTTCTCTCTCCGATATGTTGAGAGGAAAACAGGGAAGATTTAGACAAAATCTTCTTGGAAAAAGAGTTGATTATTCAGGCCGCTCTGTTATTGTTGTCGGACCAAACCTAAAACTTTCAGAATGCGGACTTCCTAAAGAAATGGCTCTTGAGATGTTTAAGCCATTTGTTCTCAGAGAAGTAATAGTCAGAGGTTATGCTCCGAATATAAAGAGCGCAAAAAGATTCATTGAGAAGCGTCCGCCGGAAGTGTTTGACATTCTGGAAGAAATAACCAAGAATCATCCCGTGTTACTTAACCGTGCTCCTACGCTTCATAAGCTTGGAATTCAGGCTTTCTATCCGGTTTTGATTGAAGGAGCAGCGATTCAGCTTCATCCTTGTGTTTGTTCCGGTTATAATGCGGACTTTGACGGAGATCAGATGGCTGTTCATATCCCTTTGTCTGATGCCGCACAAAAAGAAGCAATTGAGCTCATGATGCCTAGGGAGAATCTTTTGAAGCCAGCTGATGGGGCTCCAATCACTCTTCCAAATAAAGAAATGGCTGTTGGAGTTTTCTATCTTACAACAATTGATGAGAGTATAAGAAGACCAAATGAGGAAGATCAGGAAATTTTCGGAAACGAAAGAGAGGCATTTTTGGCTCATTCATTCGGAAAGATTAAATTAAGACAACCAATTAAAGTCAGAGTAAATACCGAGGTCGTTGAAACAACAGTTGGACGCCTTATGTTTAATGAACATTTGCCCGCTGCGTTAGGTTTTATAAATGAACCTATTAAAGCTTCAGGTATTAAAAAAATTATAACCAGAGCTATGGCTGTTTCAAACTCTTTGGAAGTAGAAGAGTTAATTGACAGAATTAAGACTCTCGGATTTTACGGCGCAACTGTTTCCGGAATTTCAGTTTCAGTTTTTGATACGGCTCTCGTTGCAGAAAAGCAGGATATTATTGATGGCGCTGAGCTCAAAATTAGCGATATTGATGCTGAATATCAAAAAGGTTTGATCACAAATGACGAGCGGAAAAGACTCTCAAACAATGTCTGGCTTGAAACTACAAATGTTATTGCAGACATGACTTGGGATTTGCTGACTCCCGGAAACGTTATTAGAACAATTATTGATTCTGAAGGAGCAAGAGCAGGAAAAGAACAGCTAAAACAGCTCTCGGCTATGAGAGGTTTGATCCTAGATCCGCTTGGAAAGATAGTGGAGCTTCCTATTAAATCTAACTTCCGGGAAGGATTATCTATTTTTGAATACGTTGCTTCAGCCAGAGGATCCAGAAAAGGTTTGACCGATTCAGCTCTTAAGACTGCAAACGCAGGTTATCTTACAAGAAGATTGGTTGATGTATCTCATGACATGATTGTTAAAGAAGAAGATTGCGGAACAAGGAATGGAATTAAGATTTCAGCAACTGATGCACAAAGAACAGCAGCTTTCCCTGACAGAATTTTAGGAAGATATGCGGCAGAAAATATTGTTTCTCCAAAAAATAAGAAAACCATCGTAAAGGCAGGAGAGGAAATCACCGAAGAAAAACTTAATCAAATCGTCGCAGCGGACGTAACAGAAGCCTTAGTAAGATCTGCTATAACTTGTGAGCTCAGATACGGAATGTGCAGGAAATGCTATGGATGGGATTTCTCGGTCAGAAGAACAGTTGCGCGAGGCGTACCTGTTGGAGTTGTAGCTGCTCAGTCAATCGGAGAGCCGGGAACTCAGCTTACTATGCGTGTTAGACATTTCGGAGGAGTTGTGATGAGCGACGTTACTCAGGGTTTGCCAAGAGTAGAGGAACTATTTGAAATGAGAACTCCAAAAGCTCTTTCTCCAATCTCTGAAATTACAGGAAAACTAAAGATTGAAACAACGGACGACGGACATGTTTTAACAGTTACAACCCATAGAAAACCCGCAGAAGAAAAAGAATATTTTGTGCCTCTGGCAGCCAATCTTACAGTTGAGGATGGAGCGGAAATAACAGTTGGAACTCAATTTGCCCAGGGGTATCTGGATCCAAAAGAAGTTCTAAAAATTACAGGACTTCATGAAGCACAAAGATACGTTATAACTGAGGCACAAAAAGTTTATGAGTCTCAGGGAATTGCAATCAATGATAAGCATTTTGAAGTAATTCTTAGAAAAATGTCTGATAAAGTCGTTGTTGAAACAGTCGGGGATACAACTCAAATTCCGGGAGACTTTATTACAAAAACAAGATTTGAGGAAATTAACGGAGAAATATTGTCTCAAGGCGGAGAACCTGCAACAGCAAGACAAACCATTCTTGGAGTTACAAAATCTTCATTATTCTCTGATTCATGGCTATCAGCTGCCTCATTCCAGGAAACAACGAAAGTATTAACTGAAGCATCCCTTGAGGGCGCAGAAGATAAATTAATCGGACTTAAAGAAAATGTTATTATCGGACGCTTGATCCCGGTTGATTCAGCAACCAGCCCTGACGAAGTCCCAACGGAGGATAATTTAAATATCGCACAAGCAGTGGTTGAAGAAACCCCTGCCCAGAGTGTATAATTAGAAATCAAATTATGCCGACACTATCACAATTATCAAAACACGGTAGAACAAAGAAAGTTAAGAAAGTCAGAGTAACAGGGCTTCGAAAACTTTACAATGCAAAAGACAGAGTTTATACCGAGCTTAATTCTCCGCAGAAACGCGGTGTTGTAACTTTGGTTAAGACAATGACTCCCAGAAAGCCTAATTCGGCTCTAAGAAAAGTAGCCAGAGTTAAGTTATCAAACCGAAGTGAGATCACAGCATATATTATGGGAGAAGGACATGCACTTTCTGAGCATGGAATAGTCTTGGTTAGGGGTGGCCGCGTTAAGGATTTAGCAGGAGTTAAGTACCATATTGTTAGAGGAAAATATGATTTAGCAGGAGTTGCAGGACGCAGGAGTTCGCGGAGCAAATACGGAGCAAAAAGAGGCGGAGGCCCAGCACCAGCCCGTTCGGTAAGCTCAGAGCGAGCTACAGAAGTAACAGGAACGGCAGCGCCCGCTGAAGCTCCGGCGGGAGCAGCTCCAGAACCAGCAGTAGCTTAGTATTATGAGACACTCAAAAATTACTAAAAAAAGAGAATTACAAGGAGACGCAGTTTATGGGAGCGTTCTCGTTGCCAAGCTTGTAAATAATATAATGAAGGATGGTAAAAAGACTATCGCTCAGGGAATTGTTTATGACACTTTTGATATTTTGGCCAAAAAGGAGGAGCCCCTTTCACTATTTGAAAAAGCTATTCAAAACGTTGGGCCAAAAACAGAAATTAAAGCCAGGCGTGTTGGAGGAGCTTCATATCAAATTCCTTTGGAGGTAAGAGGAGACCGCCGAACAGCATTGGCTCTGAGATGGATAATTGAAGCAGCCAGAGCAAAAGCAAATAAAGATTATCATACTTTTGCTGAAAAATTAGCCTCAGAAATACTTGAAGCAGCTGAAAATCAGGGAGAAGCAATCAAGAAAAGAGATAACGTCCACAGAATGGCTGATGCCAACAAAGCATTCGCTCATTACAGCAGATAATCGTTGATTTTGTGTCTACCCCAATCAATCCCGCTAATTTATAAATCCCAACCGTTATTCCGTGGCCATTTTATTGAAATTACCACAAGTATACCAGTATACTGGTAATATGCCGAGGGCATCTAAAAAAATAATTAATAAAGAATTAGACGAAGAATTGAATCAAAGTTTTTCGTTCCTAATCTCCTCTTTGAGAGACAAAAAAGAGATCAATGACTTCTTTAGGGATTTTTTGACCAAGGAAGAGAAAAAGATGCTTCCTAAAAGACTCATGCTCCACCTAATGTTATTTAATGATATTCCCGATTCAAAAATAAACAGCCATCTTGGAATGAGCTACGAAACAATAAGAATACATAGGAATAGTTGGGATTCGTTTGAACCTAATTATAAAATGATAATCGAAATGATTTCGAAAAGAAAAAACACAAAAGAGCTGCTAAAAAAGTTTGGTCAAAAACTGGAGAAGGTTGATGCTTTCTTAAGCGCGAAATCAAATATGAAGGCTAGAAGTAAAGTTTTCTCTAACGATTGAATTACAGGTATACCAGTATACCTGTAATAAAACTATGAAGAGGTTTTATGCGAAGGATAGAAAAGCGTGGCGGGATTGGTTGTTTAAAAATCACGATAAAGAGAAAGAGGTTTGGTTAGTTTACTTCAGAAAATCTACTGGAAAATCCACTGTTTCGTATAACGATTCTGTTGAAGAAGCACTTTGCTTTGGCTGGATTGACTCTATTGAAAAAGGTTTGGATTCGGAAAGATTTATGG
>JBBTWB010000101.1:0-7076 GCA_038078635.1 Patescibacteria group bacterium
GGATTCGGACCGGCGACCTCTTCCTTGGGAAGGAAGCATTCTACCACTGAACTACCACCGCTTAACGGGATAAAGGAAGGAAATATTCTGCCACTGAACCAATCCCGCGATAATGAAATTATACTACAAAGAAAGAGGCTATTTAATGTTTGGGATTATGAGACTTGTACCCGGAGGAACATAATCCGGATCAGGAAGCTCGTTTGCTTCTATGATTTCCGTATAGCGGTATCCATCTCCGTAAAACTTAACTGCCACGTCCCAAAGGCTCTCGCCTTCAGGCAAGACGTATATGGTTTTTTTAGTCTGTCCTTCTATTGCAGCAGGAGTTGGAACTAACTGACTCGAATTTGATGATTTATTTTCTTTGAGAAAAATAAAAAAGAGAATACTTACTCCGAGCACGACTACTGCACCCAGAACTAAGCTTACGTAGGATTCTCCAAGTTTTAATTGTTCAGAGATGGTTTGGGATTTAAAGTTTATGATTGGGGTTTTATCTTTTGGAGAATCTGCTACCTTTGTAGCTTTTTTGATTTTTTTTGTTGCTTTCTTAAGCTTTTTTCTTTTTGCCATTGGTGTCCTACACCATAGCAAACAAAAAAACACTATGCAAGTGTTAAATTGGCTTGCGGGGTGGACGGGGCTCGAACCCGCGACCTCTTCCGTGACAGGGAAGCGCTCTAACCAGACTGAGCTACCACCCCAAGCTTGTAACAAACTTGATGTATGCGTATTTTAGCAGAAGCTTAGCTTAAGCGTCAATCATGCTTGAACGATAATTGTCTACGTGCTATGATCGCTGAAGCAATGACCAACAAAGAGATTGCACAACTTTTTAGAGACGTGGCAGCTTCTTACTCTATAAAAAACGAGGCTAAATTCCGCTTTCAGATGATTGCTTATCAAAATGCCGCAGATGCAATCGAGGGATTAACCACTCAAGTAAAAGATCTTTTTAAAGAAAACCGGCTTGATCAAATACCGGGCGTTGGAACAACTATTCAGGGAAGAATTGAAGAATTACTAAAAACCGGTAAGGTAAAACATTTTGAAGAAGTTATGAAGGGAATTCCTCCTGCTGTTTTTAAACTAATGCAAATCCCCTCTTTCGGACCCAAGAAAGCATATAAATTAGCTGTTCATTTTCATTTAAATAAAGCAGAAACAGCAATTGATGATGTAGAAAAACTTGCAAAAAAAGGTGAAATTGCCAAATTAGAAGGCTTCGGAGAAAAATCTCAATCAGATATATTACGGGCTGTTGGTGAATTCCGTGAAGGTAAAGGCAAAACCACGAAAATGCTACTTCCATTCGCATATGAGGTAGCAGATGAAATATTGAACTATCTAAGGAAAAATAAATACGTAGTGCAGGCAGAAACTCTGGGAAGTTTGCGCCGAATGAAATCTCTTGTCGGAGATATTGATATTGCAGTTGCTTCAGATCATCCTAAAGAAGTAATAGAACATTTTATTAATTATCCGCGAAAAGACCGGATTATAGAGAAAGGTCCGGCAACGTCTTCTTTTCTGACAACAGGCGGTAATCAGGTGGATTTAATGGTTCAGCCTCCGAGTCAATTTGGCGCGCTTCTCCAGCATTTTACAGGAAGCAAGGATCACAACGTAGCTTTGCGGGAATATGCACTTAAAAAAGGTTTCTCGCTTAATGAAAGAGGAATAAAAATTCTCAAAACAGATAAATTATTAAAATTTACAAAGGAAGAAGATTTTTACAAATATCTTGGCCTAACCTGGATTCCTCCTGAAATGCGGGAAAATACGGGAGAGATTGAACTTGCAGTTAAACATAAGCTCCCAAAAGTAATCGAACTCCCGTATATAAAAGGAGATTTTCATATTCATTCAAGTTTTCCAATTGAACCTAGCCATGATCTGGGAAAAAATTCCATAGCAGAAATGCTTAAAAAAGCAAAAGAACTCGGATATGAATATTTAGGATTTTCCGAACATAATCCCAGTATCTCAAAACACACAAACAGACAAATTATTGATTTAATAAAAAAAAGAAACGAAGAGATAGATATTTTAGAAGAAACAAGTGATGTAGCTATTTTCAAATTAATGGAAACAGATATTTTGCCAGGCGGAAAATTAGCATTGCCTGAGGATGCGCTCAACGAACTCGACGCTACAATTGTTTCAATTCACTCTGTATTTAAAATGGACAAGACTGAGATGACAAAACGTGTGATTGAAGGATTGTCCCATCCAAAAGCTAAAATTCTTGCTCATCCAACAGGAAGACTTTTAAACGAGAGGTATGGATACGACATTGATTTTGAACAAATTTTTGAGTTTTGCCGGAAAAATAATAAAGCTTTGGAAATAAATGCTTATCCTAACCGTCTGGACCTGTCGGACTCTATAATACGTCTTGCTGTCGAGGCAGGAGTTAAAATGACAATTGACACGGATTCTCATGCAGTCTACCAAATGGATTTAATGCGCTATGGAGTTTCCCAGGCAAAACGCGGCTGGGCAAAAAAAGATGACATATTGAATTGTTTGAGTTATAATGATGTTAAGTCTTGGTTTAATACTTAAATGAATATTACATTAATTTTGGTCATAATCGTCGTAGGCATAGGGCTTTTCCTTCTTTTTCTTTATAACTCTCTTATAAGATCTAAGCTGAGGGTTTCTGAAGCTTTCTCCCAAATCGATGTTCAGCTGAAAAGAAGAACTGATTTGATTCCAAATTTAATCGAAACCGTAAAAGGCTATGCCAAACATGAAAAGGATACATTCACAAAAGTAACAGAACTTCGAACAAGCCTTATGCAGGCAAAAACACCGGAAAAGAAAGCCGAGGTTAACAACATGTTAACTGACGCATTAAAGTCGATCTTTGCAGTTGCAGAGGCATATCCACAGCTTAGAGCTTCGGAGAACTTTAAAGAACTTCAGCAAGAACTGGAAGATACAGAGAATAAAATTGCATATTCGAGACAGTTTTATAATTCTAACGTCTTGGATTACAATACGAAACTTCAGGTTTTTCCGAACGTTTTCTTTGCAAAACTCCTTAATTTCAAACCAGCAGAATTCTTCGGAGCCACCGAGGCCGAGCGAAAAACCGTAAAAGTCAGCTTCTAAGCTATGAAAATCTACTCGGAAATATCTTCCAATAAGTGGAAGACGTGGTTAATAATGACGCTATTTGTCGTTTTCATAACTACTCTTGTGTTTGTTATGAATAAAGCTCTTGGACTTGGAAATATTTCTTTAGTTGGAATTGCTTTTATCTTAGCAGGACTGATGAGTATTGGAAGCTATTACTATTCTGATAAATTAGTTCTTGCAACAAGCGGTGCTAAGGAAATAAAAAAAGAACAATATCCAAAATACTTCAGAACAGTTGAAAATCTATCTATTGGAGCAGGGCTCCCTATGCCTAAAGTTTACATTATGAAGGATAATTCTCCAAATGCATTTGCCACGGGAAGAGATCCAAAACATTCAGTTGTCTGTGCAACAACAGGTCTTTTAAATATGATGACTGAGGCGGAGCTTGAAGGAGTGATTGCTCATGAGCTTTCCCACGTTAAAAATTATGACGTGCGGCTGATGGGGGTTGTTGCAATTCTAGTTGGATTTATTGCAATTTTATCCGATCTTTTTATCCGGGTTACCTTCTTTTCAGATTCTGATGATAACAAAGGAAGTGCTATTTTTATGATAGTGGCCTTAGTTCTTGCAATTCTCTCCCCTATTGCAGCAACTCTAATCCAGCTTTCAGTGTCGCGTAAAAGAGAGTATCTGGCTGACGCTTCAGGTGTTCTTTTGACCCGTTATCCTGAAGGGTTGGCGTCCGCTCTTGAGAAGCTTGAAAAAGATCACACACCTCCGCGTGTTGCAAGTAATGCTACGGCCCATTTATTTATAGAAAACCCCTTTGATAATAAAAAAGTGAAAAATCTTTTTACGGGACTTTTTAATACGCACCCACCGCTTGAAGAAAGAATCAAAATTCTCCGCTCAATGTGATGAGAACAATTTTTTCAATAATATTCGGTAAATTCTTTATCTTCTTAAGCCACTTCTTAAACCTTGGAAGCGGCTCAACATGGCCGGGACATATAGCTCTTAAACTAAACCCAAACTTTATTAAGGATTTATTACGCTCCGACCCCAGGGGTCGAAAGCTAAAAATAATAATTATTGCAGGGACTAATGGAAAAACCACCACAGGAAGACTCATCACTTCAATTATCCGGGAAAATAATAAAACTTTTCTGCAAAACAAAGCAGGAGCAAACTTATTAAACGGCCTTGCATCGACTATTGTCCGCGGGGCCAATGTTGGTGGCAAACTAAAACAGGACTATCTAATTTTTGAAAGCGATGAGAACGTTCTAGCCAAAGTAATTGAACAGACAAATCCAGACTACGTGATTTGTTTAAACTTATTCCGGGATCAACTGGATAGATACGGGGAAATTGATTCAATTGCCAAGAAATGGCATACATCGTTTGAAAAATTAAATTCAAATACAACTTTAATATTAAACGCAGACGATCCGCAAATTGCTTATTTATCAAAAAATACAAAAGCTAAATCCCTTTACCTTGGCTTATCTTCAAATAATGGTAAAGAAAAAACACAGCACGGAGCTGACTCTACTCATTGCCCGAATTGTTCGATTAAACTCGAATATAAGTCCGTCTATTTTTCCCATCTTGGAGATTGGGAATGTCCAAATTGTAAACTAAAGAGGCCAAAAACAGATATTTCCGAACTTACTTACTATCCGCTGGATGGTACTTACAATAAATATAATGCTCTAGCAGCTTCTTTATTTGCTACGAATGAGTCGATTGGACAGGATAAAATCCAACAATCGTTCAATATTTTTACTCCGGCATTCGGAAGACAGGAGAAAATAAGCTATAAAGGCAAAAGTGTACAAATTTTCCTCTCAAAAAATCCTACAAGCTTTAATGAATCTCTATCAACTATTAAAGAGCTTGGAGGAAAAAATTTATTGATTCTTTTGAACGACAGAATCCCCGATGGACTTGATGTAAGTTGGATTTGGGACATAAATTTTGAAGATATTTTAGATAAAAAATTCAATATTGCGGTTTCCGGAGATAGAATTTATGACATGGCCCTTCGTCTCAAATACGCCGAACAATTCACACATGTAGAACCTGACCCTAGCATTGCTTTAGACAAAATGGTCGATAGTCTAGAATCAAAAGAGACATTATTTATCTTACCAAACTACTCCGCAATGCTTGATATCCGTAAGATTCTAACAGGCCGAAAAATTCTTTAGTCAAGATATATTGGTATATTTGGAGTAGCATGAAAAAACAACACAAAATTTGGGAAAACGAACACGCCAAACATTCTATGCTCCCTTCTATTGGCGCCATGAAGCCTTCGGAAGGTGTTATAAAATTTATTGACTTCATTAAACAGAGAGTTGGTTTTAATTCAGCCGTGATCGATATTGGTGCCGGGAAGGGTAGAAACTCCATTTATCTGGCCGAAGAGAGGTTTGAGGTGTTTGCAGTTGATTTTATTCAGACTGCCATAAATAGCATCGATAGACTTGGATACAAAAATATTCACACTCACGTTTTTGACTTAACAGAGAAATGGCCTTTTGATAATGATTTTTTCGATCTTGCAGTCGATTGCTTTTCTTCAATAGACATAGATACGTCTCAAGGAAGGATTAACTACAGAAACGAACTCTTCAGAACGCTAAAAAACGGGGGCTACGCCTTAATAATGGTGGTTTCAAATGACGACGAACTAGAATCTACCTTCAATCATGGTGCCGAGAAAAACAGTACTATCTGGCCAACAGGTAAATTTCAAAAAAACTACGATGAGAACGAGCTAAAAGATTTTTATAAAGGCTTTAAAATTTTAAAACTTGAATTGCAAGAAAAACCTGCTTTTAAACTTGGGCAGAATTACACAGCCAGAAATTTTTGGCTTGTCTTACAGAAAAATGAAAAATCATAAATCATCAATCATAAATCATCAATCGCTCGTCATTGGCTGGCTCTATCCTGAGCTTATGAATATATATGGAGACCGTGGGAATATCATAACTTTGGTCAAGCGGTGTGAGTGGCGGAGAATTAAAGCAGAAGTCAAGTATTTGAACCCCGGATTTTCGGAGTCCGAGCTTAAATCCTGCAATCTTCTAATAATGGGCGGTGCACAAGACCGTCAGCAAACAATAGTAAACACTGATCTAAGAAAGCATCACAATGTTTTGTCAGAGATGATTGAAAATGGGATCCCTGGACTTTATGTATGCGGAGGATTTCAATTCCTGGGAAATTATTACAGAGAAGCAGACGGAACAATAATTGACGGACTTGGAATATTTGATCTTTATACGGAGAATCCAGGAGAAGATAAGCCACGCCTAATAGGCAACATCGCCGTCCAATCATCAATCATCAATCATCAATCATCAATCATCGTTGGTTTCGAGAACCATGGAGGCCGTACTCATTTGGGTCAAAATATTAAACATTTTGGTAAAGTATTAAAAGGTTTTGGAAATAATGAAGATGGAACAGAGGGAGCCAGATATAAAAACAGTTTTGGGACCTATATGCACGGCCCAATCTTACCGAAGAATCCACACTTCGCAGATTATCTAATTAAACTAGCATTGAATGTGGAAGAACTTGAACCTCTCGACGACGCCTTAGAACTTCAAGCTCACACTGCGATTGCAAAGAGACTCCGAATTGAAATATAATTCAAGCATGAAGTTTGATATATCTTATGTTGCAAAACTCGCTAATCTCCCCCTGACTGATGAGGAAAAGAAAAAATTTGCTGCTCAGCTTGAAGAAACAATTACCTACGTAGAAAGTCTTGAAAAAGTTGACACAAAAGGAGTAGAACCCACCTCACAGGTTACAGGACTTGAAAACGTAACCCGCGAAGACAAGGTCCGACCTTCACTCTCCCAGGAAGAAGCGCTAAAAAACGCAAAGTTCACCCACAACGGCTTTTTCAAAGTGAAAGGAATCCTCGCAAATGGCTGATTTAACCACCATTTACGTTG
>JBBTWB010000102.1:0-1149 GCA_038078635.1 Patescibacteria group bacterium
TCTTTAACAGTAGGTTTATCTGTTGCTTCAAGAGTCGTTACAAATACTAAAGTTGCCACCGACGAAGCTGATTCCCAAAAGGCTCTATCTGCAGCTGAGGCCGGAATAGACCAGTTGGTAAAAGATAAAACTAAAACAAACTCAAGTATTAGTTTTGGAAATAACTCCTCGGTTATTGCAAATAATATAGCTCTTTCTTCTGCCCAGCTTCCTGTAAACGGCGGAAACGTTATAGCTCAGGATGACGGGGCAGATATATGGTTATCAACGTATCCTAACTATACCAATCAATGGACCGGAAATCTTAAAATTTACTGGACCGATAACTCAACAACTGATTGTACTAAAAATGCAGCACTGGAAATAGTACTTATTGCGGGTGCAGTTGCTAACCCCGATATGGATAGGTATGTCTATGATAGCTGTGGTACAAGAAGGACATCGAATCATTTTACAAATCCTACAACAGTTAATCCTGCAAAAACAATCTTAGGTAAAAAATATACCCATTCCGTATTCATTCCTGTATTTGCACCAAATTCTACCCCGGGTATAATTGCAAGAGTTATTCCGCTTTACGCAAATACATCAGTCGCAATTGAAGGCTATATCCCCAACTCTACTGTTACGACTAAGATTCTTCCTGCACAAGGATCGATTATTGATTCCACTGGAATTGCCGGGAATGCCACCAGAAAAGTCAGGGTTTTCCAGGGATATCCAAAATTACCTGCAGAATACTTTCCCTATAGCCTTTTTCTACCATAATCTATGAATAATAAATCATTCGGCCTTGATATTGGGGCATCAACGATCAAAGTTGTGGAATTAGCTTTTGACAAGTCAGGATATAGCCTCAACGCATGTATAATTGTCCCAACACCCCCTAAGGGCATGCTTTCAGAGTCCCCTGTGGACGAGGAAGAAATGGCACAAGCTCTCAAAAAAACCGTGGCTGATGCAGGAATTAACGAAAAAAGAATAAATATAGCTCTTCCTGAAAATCAAGTTTATACAAAAGTAGTTGAAATGCCATATCTTTCAGATAGAGAGCTCGCTTCAGCTATTTATTGGGAGGCAGAACAATATATCCCGATTCCCCTGGCTAACGTTTCCTTAGCCTGGAGCATAATCAGAAAACCCGTAAAG
>JBBTWB010000103.1:0-1275 GCA_038078635.1 Patescibacteria group bacterium
GGTTTACAAGTCCGTAAAGAAGACCGAATATAACAAGAGAGATAATTGCTGCAGCAATTCCGGATCTTGAACCTGAATAAAGTAGGGCTATATAGAAAAGAACGAAAGAAAGCGTATGGAAAACCAAGGGAGGATTTAATATTTTTTTAGATTTATGAAGAGTGCTTAATATAAATGCTATGCTAATCGGTAGTAATATCCCTAAATATCCGGCAATCCAATCAGGTTGTCCGAGAGGGCCGAAAATTCTGATCTTTGGCTGAAAATCATTAGTCCAGCAGGAGACATCAAGGGTTCCTCTAAAAACAAGGCAAGTCGGGTCATATCCGAAATGAGACGGAATCGCCCATAAGGCTACCAAAAAACCCGAAATGACACTTACCAGAAGAGATCTTTTTACTACAGTTATTCCTTTTATATTGCGGGACAAAAAATCTTTTTTATTTGATATCTCTTCGTCATTATTAAAAAAGTTGCTTGTAAACGCATAGTATAGAAAAATGTAGGTAATAATTGAAAGAAGCCCTCCGTTAAACCTTGAGTAGTATCCCCAAAAAGAAATATGCATATCAAGAGTTAACAATGTAGAAATTATTTGTGAGATTAGAAAGAGTAGGATCGGAATATCGAGCACCGTTCTTTTAAAAACCGGTTTTTTTAAGATAAACATTTTAGAAAACCAGAAAAATGCAATTCCAATTGTCACTATGTATGTAGTCCACATCTTATTAAATTCAAAAAGCTCTGAGGTGTTGCCTGCGAAGACGAGAGGAACAAGTAGGAAAAGAGAATAAAAAAGATATTCTATACTTCTATTACAAAATCCAAGAAACCTCATAAGATTTACATATTGTAGCAGGGAAAATTCCAGCAAACAAGATGATTTTAATTTGTGGCTGTTGCAAAATTAGACTGAGATGTTAGAATGAACGAAATACTACCAATACTACAAATTTCAAATACTACAAATATTTAAATATTGGATTATTGGTATTTATTGGTAGTATTTGTAGTATTCTTCATGTTTAGTAAAATCTTTGGACTGTTTAGTCATGACATTGGAATTGATCTTGGTACTGCAAATACTCTTGTTTGGGTTAGAGGTAAAGGAATTGTAATAAGAGAACCTTCGGTTGTCGCAATCCATAGAAAAACAAAGAAAATAATCGCATTAGGAACTGAAGCCAAAAAGATGGTTGGCAAGACGCCGAATTCAATTGTAACCATAAAACCTCTTAAGGGCGGTACAATCTCAGATTTTGATGCAACAAGTGC
>JBBTWB010000104.1:0-1310 GCA_038078635.1 Patescibacteria group bacterium
TAGAGCAGGTCGCTGTTAACGACAAGGTTCTAGGTTCGAGTCCTAGTCACGGAGCCTTCCTTAAAGTAGAGCTTTGGGTGAAACGTAATTAACTAACGACAAAGTTCTAGGCCGGAGGAAACGTTCTACGTCTTTCGAGTCCTAGTCGCTGAGCATTTCGGCAAACTCAGTGAAGGCGTGCCACCCATTTATTGACAAAGTCCTTTTCCAATATGTATAGTCAGGATATGACCATGAAGCATAAAAATTTCAGCCTCTCCCGAATAAAAAGGGTGCTCATCCCCTTATTTTTCCTTGTCCTTATTGGTCTTGGTATTATTAAGATCTACCCTGGAGTTAAAAAACAGGTATTAGCTCAACAAAATCCTCCTGTTCACGCATTTGTACTGGTAGGTCAGTCGAACATGGTCGGACATGGAAGTCTTCCGTTGGTACAATCTGCAAGTGGAAATATTTTTAAATGGGACAATTCCGCGTGGGTTACCGGAATTGAACCTGTTCACTATGGCGAGTTTGGCCCCTCTATGTCTTTTGCTCTTGAACTGATGAGATTAAAAAATGATGCAAATTATAAAATTGGCCTTATTCCGTGCGCGAAAGGCGGATCGTCAATCACAGAGTGGCAAAAGGGTCAAACATTCTATACTGAATGTTTGGATAAAGTCAAAGCAGTACAAGCGAATGGAGCGATTATTGAAGGCATGCTTATGTCACAAGGAGAAGCCGATTCACAGACGAAGCAAGCGGCAAATGCCTGGGGCGGGTTGGTCATACAGTTTGCGAAGGATTTCCGTTCTGACTATGGTAACATCCACACTCCGTTTATTTTTGCCCAGCTGGGCTATGATCCTCACATAGTGAAGTATCCCTATTGGAAGTATTTACATGATCTGCAGCCGGCGATTCTTTCTGGACATGGGAATTATAGGATGATCGTGACTGACGATTTATCAAAAAATTCCGACAAGATTCATTTTAATCGTGATAGCCAGGTAACCATTGGGCAACGATTCGCTCGCGCTACGTGTAAGGTCATGGACTGCCAGTAAATTATTTACAACAATTTAAACCTCATTTTAAAGGCCTTGACTTTCTTAAAAGTATATATTACGCTAAATTAAATATGAGTAAATCTAGAAAAATCAAATTTTCACGTTCTAAAATTTCAATAGCACTGGTTGCTTTGGCTGGAATTGTAGTTAGCTTATTTGCCCTCGGTGTTGTTTCCGTTCCAACGGTTACCACCGGTGCAACACCAACGCCTACCGTATTCGGAGGTGTTCTCCGTAACCAGGCAGGAGAAGGCTGGC
>JBBTWB010000104.1:1410-7411 GCA_038078635.1 Patescibacteria group bacterium
AGTTTATACCGTGTACGAGTAAATCACTCTGGATTAACCGCTCTAACGTTTGGATCGGTGGAGTCGTAGAAAGATAAGCTTATGAGTAAATCTGGAAGAAAAAAAGTATCAGGTTCCAGAATTTCATTAGCGTTGTTTGTTGTTGTCGGAGTTGTGGTTAGCTTGTTTGCCTTGGGTATTATTTCCATCCCAAATATCGGTGTTCTTGGTATATCAAACCCAACGCCTACCGTATTCGGAGGTGTTCTCCGTAACCAGGCAGGAGAAGGCTGGCATCTTCTAAATAACGCAACACATCATCCATACGGGCTTGGTAGTGTTGTCTGCAGCCCTATTACCGGGGAAATTTCCGTATACTTTAGCCCTGCAGCATTGGGCGTTATATATGCGAGTGTTGATACAGATGAGTCATATGCCAGGGCAGGATACGCTACGGGGGCAAGCATCGCAAATGATAGAATTGTAATTAGTTTTGTTCGTAATCTTGGCAATGGTCCGCAGTTTATACCGTGTACGAGTAAATCACTCTGGATTAACCGCTCTAACGTTTGGATTGGCGGAGCCGTAGAAAGATAAACTTCCCCTTAGAGTTTGATCAATAATTTTACTTCTTTGATTACAAAAAGTAGATAGATACCGGTGGCAAAAAGAACCGCTATGCTTACTTGAATAAGTATTGGAACTTGTAAGTAAAATAAAATTATCAAACCCGCCGATAATGCAGCAAACCCTCCTAAAATTGACTTGCCAAATGTCTTGGCGACCAATAGCTTTTGACGGATAAAAGGCAGGAGCATTATAAATAAAATGCCCGCTTCAACACTAACCGACAAAGAATCAATTGCTGCAATCCCTACTGCACCCGTCGTTTTATAAAAAATAATCCCCAAAACAATAAAAATTACAGTCCGGATCAGTGTTGCTAATAAAGGCATCATTGCAACTTGTCTTGCGTAAAACGCTCTGACAAAAACTTCCAAAAGAATTTGTCCAAGTAACCCGGCCATGAAAGCATGCGTTGTCCACATCAGCAGTTCCCGCTGCGTTACTGAGAAATCAAAAATAAGTTTAAGAATTGGCCCAAGGGAAATAAAAACCAATACGACCGGGATAATTGATGCCGCTACTAAAATGCGGATTGAGGTAGTTAAAACGCGGGCAAATTCTTCCCTCTTTTGTCTGCTCATATGAGACGAAAGTGTTGGCAAAAGAGCAATTGCTATGGAAGAGCCAATCAATGTTTCGGGCACTTGCATTATAAAATATCCATAAGTTAGGGCAGTAACAGAACCCACTTCCAAACGCGAAGCAAAATTGTCACGCAGTAAAAATGTAACTTGGATTAGAAGAACGGTTAAAATTCTAGGTATCATTAGTCTGAATACTTTTTTGACACCCGGGTCTCTAAAATCAATTGAAACAGAAAAATGAAATTGATAACGGACAAGTGCCGGTAACTGAATCAGCAAATGAAGCAGCGCTCCCAGTACCACTCCGTAAGTAAGTCCATAAATTCCCAGTATTGGTGAAAGGAATACTGCTCCAATAATAATTCCAAAATTGTAAAAAAGCGGGGCAATTGCGGGGAGCAAAAAATGTCTATGAGCTTGGAGCGAAGCAGTAATTAACCCGCTTATAGAAAAAATTAATGTCGCAATCAAGTTAATGCGGAGCAAATTTACGACTAGGGATTGCTGCGATGTGTTAAACCCCGGGGCAATACCAATTTGAGAACTCACTAAGATTGGGGCAAAAATGGCAATTGCTAAAGAAGCGAGAGCTGTTATTGAAAATAAAATTGTTGTAACTTTGGAAAATAATTTCCATGAAAGAATACTTCCTTTGGTGTCTAAATACTCTGTGAACACAGGTATAAATGCCATTGCCAATGCTCCTCCGGCGAAAAGAGAAAATATAAGATCGGGCATATTATTAGCCACGTTAAAAGCATCAATTTCAGCTGAGAATCCAAAGTGTTTAGCAATTAAATATTGGCGAAGCAATGCCAAAATCTTATTTAAACCAAAAAAGACGCCGATTATAAGTGATGCTTTAAAAATATTTGACATTAGTAAATTACGACTCCGCTATTACCAAAAATATTCCACCACTGATCTTTGGGAAGAGGAATACATCTATTTATTTTATATGAAATGTTATAAAGAAGCCAAGAAGTCCTGTGCTTTTTTAAAGTTTGGGGCAAAAAAGATAGCTCTCTGAACCTCCTCACGCGCTTTTTGAATGTCGTTAAGACCTTTGTAAGCAATTGCTTTTTCTAAATGAGCCTCAGCAAAGGAATCATTACTCCACAAAGCAATATCAGCAAATTCCAGTGCTTTTTTATATTCTTTTAAAGCATTGTAAGTCTGAACAGGCTGGATTTGATACCAGAGCATTCTTTTTGGCCAACCCAAAGACCGGGATTTTTCAAAAGCATTTTTTGCCCCCTGGTAATCTCCAAGAGCATAAAGACTGGTTCCTAAATTAAACCAGGCGTATAAATCAGAATCATTTTTTGCAATCTCGCTGCGGGCTCTTTCTGCAGTTTTTTGATACATAGTTTCCTCATCCCACGAGTCGCCAATAATTGACTTGAGGAGCTCCTCGCTTCCGGGAAGATAAACAGGCAAATATTCATAATTAAATGCCTTCCACTGTGTCTCCCTAAACTGCTCATACGGATATGTTATATTAACTCCGATAAAAGAATCATCAGCTATTAACACTCCCTGCTCGTCATCAAAACCTCTAATAATAGTAGTATGCCCTATATCCTCATTTGGATGCAGCCAATCTTCAATTACGATATAAAAACCGTTTGCTAATAATTTTTTAATAAGCTCTATATCTCCACCGTATAAAAGTTTTGACTCAACCCCATAATCGTTTCTTATATAGTCCGCAATCTCAAAAGTAAAAACGTTTTTGTCATCAGAATTACTCCTGAGCTTTGCTTTTGTTTCGTTTTGGTTTACATTACGGCCGAAATATTGTAAAACCATAGAGGTTGTTGCAGGTCCGCAATTGTTAAAAGTCTGAGGTACCCACTTGGCACCGGGAAGCAAAGCTTTAATTCCCGGCTCTTTAGCAGTTTGACCCTGGTGGAACATCTTACTAAGAGGAGTTGTATATGAAATTTCACCATTTGGTTTATAAACATTGGGGGCGGTGAGAAAATGGTAAATTGGTTTGGCGGTAAATGCACCAACAAATAAAAAAATGACAATAAAAGGCAATAAAAACATTCGTCTTCTTGAACGCGAAATTTTTTTAAATAAAGCCATCTTAATTAAATTATAAGGCTTATTTTTGCTATAACACAAATCGCCTTAAAACCCTTCTGCTATAATGCTTCGCAACATGAGCAAAATTATCATAAATTCAAAAAGATACGGGTTTGACCTTATATACGCTGAGGCAATAGCAAGTTGGTTGCCAGAAGTTTCCAGTCGTAAATCCTTATTGCAAACATTTACCTCATTTACCCCAGATTGGGCCCAGGCAACAAAAATTTATTATGACTCAAAAAAGGACAGATTTATGGCGAACTTTATTGTGGGACACAGAACTGTAAATGACGAGGACGTATATGCTGCAATTGAACTTACAAAAGAAAAATTAAAAGTTGAAACTAATAAAAATCAATTATTAGAAGAGTATGCGGACGTGCTAAACTACTTCTACAATAGTCCCATGATAGATAATAAAGGCTTATTCGTGAAAGAAGGGTTGTTTAGAAAGAAGTATTTTACTAATGCAGAATTGGACGATTTAAATGAAAAATATCTAAAAAAGATTAAAAGCAAAATCTAAAAAAGTAATCTTTAACTCAGAAAATATTGAGTCTCTTTATTTCTTTCCATCTTTCTCTTAACTCTCCAATATATCTTACATCCTGAAATGCGTTAGTAATTGCGTCGAAATCTATGGTTATATTAGCCCAAGGCTCGGGGAGCAAGTTAACTCTCTCATTATTTTCTAGTAATAAATTTATATATTTTAAGATTAAAGTAATAACAGATCCCAAATATAATCAGAAAAAAAGTAACGAATGGTCTCTTAAATAACAACACATCGATAAGTTCAATAAGGCATATGGTGTTCACTGCAAACATAAAATATGCCAAATATTTCCAAAATAAATCTGTATCCATAATATGAAGTTTCAGGCTACAGATTAACTACTCTACAGTCTTTTAAACCGTCTACTGAGGTAAAGAAAGAGGTTTATTGCTTAATAAAAGTCTTTAAAGTTAAGTATTCTTCTTCTGCAATCTACCCGGTTTTATTGTTAAATTCCGACTCGTAATTTTTATTGAGTATAAAAACTCCCATCATTTCACCTGTTTTGGTACTTATGTCACTATGTGAACTTATTACTTTTTGTCCGGTAATATTTTCGACTATTTTTCCTAAGTTAGTCGTCAGAATTTCATGTAACATTTTTCGTATGTCTTTGACTAAATTCACCCCATCTTTTCCTTCGAGAAGCTTTTCTTCAATTGGCAGAAGTTGACCTTTTAATCTTACAATTATCATGTCCTCAACTATATAAATCCGGGTTTCTTCCGGACCATGCCCAATAGTATCTACGTAGAATTTTGTAACTTCCTTAGAAATTCTATCTTTTATTTGTCCAATAGATTTTTCCATATTTTCATAAAAAAACCAGCAATATTTTAACACTTTGTAATATTACTGGTATACTGTCAAACGATTTAATAAAATCTTTTAACTGTCGACCGAATAAATTATACACCTCGTTAAGATCTTACTCAAGTTCCTTTGATGTTTCGAATAAGCTAGTCTTTTTCTTCTGCTATAATTATCTCAATGAAATCCACTTTATTAATAACAATACTGGTTTTAGCTGTGGTTGGATTTTTTGTATTCTCTATCAAAGGACAAAATACTAAAAATTCAAATACTTTTACTTCGCCATCTCTTCCGGCACAAGAAGCAGTAGATATAAAAGCTACTTTTGCCATATTTACAAATGGGACTTTCAGGATTTTTACTGACACGAAGTACCATAATATATCTCCTGATGTGTTTATTGCTTCTTTAAATCCCAACACTGTCAATGTCAAAAAATCTGATATAACTTGGGGTGATTTCTTCGCGACCCTTCCCATGAAATTGGAACAAAACTGTCTTACCACAGGAACAGGGCAGGTCTTTTGCAGTAATGAAACGCAAACATTAAAGTTTTATATAAATGGGCAATTAGATAAAGATGCTTTGAATAGAATTATTAATAATGGCGATCAACTGCTCGTAAGCTACGGGGATGAAAAAGCTGAGGAAATTGATAAACAGCTCCAGCAAGTACCTTCTTTAGAATAGTCATCTGCTATAATTGCCCCGCGAAATATGTTTGCCTGATGCATCCAAAAATTGGGCAAATCAAATCTAGCGACGGCTGCTGATGGAGGAAAATTAAACCAAATAAACCAATGTTCCTGAGCTAACTTTCTTATCAACTTTTATCGCTACTTCTTGTCCTTTTTTCGCAACAGATATTTGAACATGCTCAAGCTGCATTGACGTAATCTCCTGCTCAAAACTATTTTCTCCATGAACAAATTTAACTTTATCTCCGACTTTAAGTATCTTTTTAAGCTCGACTACAGCTACTCCTATTTTGTCGTAGTAGTGGATTACTTTCCCGATTAAGTCTTCCTTAGCCATTCTACCCCCTTTCCAAGCTTTATCGTAGCAGATTTGTGTCCATATTTAAAGAATTTGGCTACCTACCCCTCGTGGCTCTGCTATAATTGCCCCAGGTTTAATTTGCTAGCTTATTTCTGTATTTACCTTTTCTGTAAATAAGCTTAACTTTTTCAATGTCCTTTTTAATCCATTCTTTCTCTTCTTTTAATGTATATTCACTTTCTTTAACATAGCAGTGACCAAGGAATTTAATTCCATTTTTATTTTTTTCAAAATATATTTCTGCAAGCCTATTGTTAACAATTGCAAAACACCAGCTCATAACTAT
>JBBTWB010000105.1:0-3381 GCA_038078635.1 Patescibacteria group bacterium
AAAGCACTTATTACCGGAATCACCGGACAGGATGGATCTTACTTAGCAGAATTTTTATTGGGTAAGGGATATGAGGTTTTCGGTCTGACACGTCGCACCAGCACGGTTAATAATGAAAGAATAAAACATATCGAAGATCAAGTTGAGCTCGTGCAAGGAGACTTGCTTGATCAAAGCTCATTAGTAGAAGCTATAAAAACTTCGCAACCTGATGAGGTTTATAACCTGGCAGCACAGTCTTTTGTAAAAACATCGTGGAACCAGCCGGTTCTGACCGGCGAGTATACAGCGCTTGGCGTTACGAGGGTTTTAGAAGCAATCAGGGCCTATAATTCCAAAATAAAATTTTACCAGGCCTCATCTTCTGAAATGTTTGGAAAAGTCACCGAAACTCCCCAAAAAGAAAACACAAGGTTTTATCCGAGGAGTCCTTACGGAGTTGCCAAAGCTTATGGACATTATATAACCCAGAACTACAGAGAAAGTTATGACATGTTTGCCTGCTCAGGAATTTTGTTTAACCATGAATCGCCGCGCAGAGGACTGGAATTTGTAACACGCAAAATAAGCCACGCGGTTGCCCGAATTTCACTAGGCAAGCAGGATAAGCTGGAGCTTGGAGACCTAAGCCCGAAAAGAGATTGGGGTTTTGCAGGAGACTATGTAGAAGCAATGTGGCTAATGCTTCAGCAGGACAAGGCCGAAGATTTCGTTATTGCGACCGGCGAAAATCATTCAGTTAAAGAATTTGTCGAGATAGCATTTGAAACAGTAGGAATAAAAGATTGGGAAAGTCATGTCGTTTCAAACGTTGAAGCACACATGAGACCGGCTGAAGTAGACTATTTAATAGGAGATGCCAGTAAGGCAAGAAGAGAATTAGGATGGAAACCTAAAACCAGCTTTAAAGAGTTGGTTGAAATGATGGTGAAAGCTGATTTAGAACAGGAAAAGAGGAATGAGCGATAATGCAGACTGTTCTTGTTGCGGGCGGAGCAGGTTTTATAGGCTCTCATTTATGCGATGCCCTTCTGGATCTTGGCTATAAAGTAATCTGTGTTGATAATCTATCCACAAGTTCAGAAAAAAATCTAGAACCCCTAAAATCAAATCCCAACTTTTCATTTTTAAAACTAAATGTCGTTGACCCGTTACCGGAAGATATCAATGCAGATTTTGTTTTCCATTTAGCGAGTCCTGCTTCTCCAAATCACCATAGCCCAATCAGTTATCACGTTCTGGCCTTGGAAACCATGCTGGCTAATTCCACGGGGACATTAGAGCTTTTAAAATTTGCGGAAAAAAATAGTGCAAAATTTTTATTTGCTTCAACATCTGAAGTTTATGGAGAACCGTTAGTTCATCCGCAAAAAGAAGATTACAGAGGAAACGTTTCAACTATAGGGCCTAGATCGGTTTACGATGAAGCAAAAAGATTTGGAGAAACTATCACGTCATATTTTTGGAGAGAAAAAAATGTTGATGCGCGAATTGCCAGAATTTTTAACACATACGGGCCGAACATGCTTAGAGAAGACATGAGAATGAGCGTTTTATTTGTTATGCAGGCTCTAGAAGGAAAGCCCATTACAATTTTTGGAGATGGAAAACAGACCCGTTCTCTTTGCTTTGTAACAGATACAGTTGACGGACTGATGAAACTTATGTTTACAGATGGTCTAAAAGGAGAAGTTGTAAATATTGGTTCTCCTGATGAGCATACGGTTTTGGAATATGCGGAATTAATAAAAAAACTATGCAGTTCAAAGAGCGAAATAATTCTTAGCGAGCCTCTTCCTGAAGATGATCCAAAAGAGAGACAGCCTGACATTTCTAAAGCAAAAAAACTTCTTGACTGGGCACCAAAAGTAAGCCTTGAGGAAGGGTTTGGTAAAACAATAGAATATTTTAAAAGAATATGAAAGCAATAGTAATTATTCCAACATTTAACGAAAGAGAAAATATTGAAAAATTAATTGGGATACTGGAAAACGATATTTTTCCTCAAATTAAAAATTATGAGATGGGAATTTTAGTTGTTGATGATAATTCTCCGGATGGAACCGCTGAGGTTGTAAGGGATTTGATGAAAAAATGGAGCAATCTTGATTTAAGCGTTGGAGAAAAAGAAGGATTGGGCGCAGCCTATGTCAGGGGAATGAACTACGCAATTGAAAAGCTGAATGCAGATGTGATGTTTGAGATGGATGCTGATCTTCAGCACGATCCTAAAAAAGTCCCGGATTTCCTGCAGAAAATAGACGAAGGTAATGATTTGGTAATTGGGAATAGATATAGTGATGGAGGGTCTATTCCTTCCAACTGGCCGCTTCAGAGAAAATTGTTTTCAATCACAGCAAATTTATTTGTGAGATTTGCATTTTTCAAATTCTCAATTCATGATTGGACCGGAGGCTTTAGGGTTCTTAAGAAAGAGGTTTTTTTGAAAGAAAAGAGTTCATTATCTAAATTCAAGGGCTATACTTTTCAAGTCTCATTTCTTCATAAAGCAGTTAGAGATAATTTTAAAATCGGACAGGTTCCATTTCATTTTAGCGACAGAACGTTGGGAGATTCTAAAATCGCTCCGAGAGAATACATTTTTGACTTACTCGAATATATAATTATTGCCAGAATAAAAGAGCTTGAGAGATTTATTAAGTTTTTGATTGTCGGCGGAACCGGATTTATCGTCCAGCTTATAACACAAGAAATTTTTGCACGGATTATTTTCGCAGCAATTACCACCGAGTCACTGAGGGATGGATTTTCTGCCGGATTCGGAGCAGAAGCTGCAATTATTTCAAACTTTATGTTTAACAATTTCTGGACATTTTCAGATACGAAGCATGTTAAACAAAATTCTAACTTTTTCGTAAAACTTATAAAATTTAACATCTCAGGATTTTTATCAGTATTTATTCAATTTGCTTCAGTGTTTATTTTTGTTCATATTTTCGGAGAAGATATTGCAATTGCCGGAATTACAATAAAAACCCGCATCGCCATACTTTTCCCAACGATAATTTTCTTAATTATTCCGCTTAATTACCTCATATATAATAAAATTATCTGGAAAACACAGCATTTAAAAGACAAAAAATAGTCTTTCCTTCAATTAATAATGCAAACCATTAAAAAAATAAGTAAATCGTGGGAAGTACTTTCTATTACCGGGATCATTCTCCTTGGTGCATTTCTAAGACTTTATAAAATTAAGGACTATATAGTTTTTTTAGGTGATGAGGGGAGAGACGCTTTAGTAGTTTACAATATTCTCCATGGTAATTTAACTCTTTTAGGTCCAACTTCTGCAGTTGGAGGTTTTTTACTGGGGCCAATTTATTATTATTTCATGGCGCCGTTTTTGTACTTAAGCAG
>JBBTWB010000106.1:0-1595 GCA_038078635.1 Patescibacteria group bacterium
TAACCATAAAACCTCTTAAGGGCGGTACAATCTCAGATTTTGATGCAACAAGTGCCATGATAAGCCGTTTTATTTCAGATGTTCATTCTGTAGGAAGTCCTCTTCCTATTGCTCTATCCCGCCCTAAGGTGGTAATAGGTATTCCGTCATCTGTCACCGAGGTTCAGCGCCGTGCTGTCTGGGAGGCAGCATTGTCAGCGGGAGCAAGAGAAGCTTTTTTAATAGAAGAGCCAATGGCGGCTGCAATTGGTGAAGGAATTTCTGTTTTTGCGCCAACCGGCAAAATGATAGTTGATATCGGCGGCGGTACAACCGAGATTGCTGTAATTTCACTGGGCGGAATCGTAGTTTCACGTTCTCTTAAAATCGCGGGAGATGAGATGGACCAGGCAATCACGCACTATATCAGGCTTCGCCATGGACTTCTTCTCGGCGAAAAAACAGTAGAAGAGTTAAAAATAAAGTTAGGGAGCGCATATGAAAGAAAATCAAAAATAAAAAATAAAATCTCAAAACTGGAAGCGAAACACGAAGGTTTGGAAACGAAATCCGTTCGACAGACTCAGGATGAAGAAGACGCAGAGGATGAGAGTTCGAACGTAGACAGGGTGGCAATAGTTAGGGGAAGAGATATCGAATCAGGGCTTCCTAAGAGTCTGCGCGTTACTGAAGTTGAAGTTAGGGAAGCGCTCTCACCTGTTCTTTCAAAGATAATTGAGGCAATTGTTGATGTTTTAGAAGAGGCACCACCCGAATTAACAAGTGACATTCTGGAAAACGGAATTTTACTTACAGGCGGAGGTTCGATCTTGTACGGCTTGGACCAGTTAATAGTAGACCGGACACATATTCCCGTGATCCGATCTGAAGATCCATTAACAACTGTTGTCAGGGGAACAGGAAAAGTTTTGGAAGATGAAGAACTGTTAAACCGGGTTAAAGTAATCGGCGGGTTAAAATAAAATTATGTCTCCTAAACACCACGTTATTTATGTTCCGGGCCTTGATGATTCCAGAAAGGGATATGAACTTTTTATAAATAAATGGAGATTTTATGGAATAGTTCCGCATGTACATCGTGTAGGCTGGAATGACGGAGAAAAAAGTTTTGAACCAAAACTCAAGAAACTTGTTTCTGGAATTAATTCTCTAATAAAGAAGGGACATATTGTTTCTTTGGTTGGTGGAAGTGCGGGTGGGAGCGCGGTACTGAATGCTTTTACTCAACAGCCAAAGATTAATGCGGTAGTGAATGTATGCGGGAGATTAAGAGCTGGAAAAAATGTCAGGCCAAGCCTGGAATGGGCAGCTCGCAATAGTCCTGCGTTTAAAGAATCGGTACTTTTGTTTGAGAAGAGAGAGCCAATGATGAAAAAAGAACAGCGGGGAAGAATTTTGACCCTTTCTCCTATTTGGGATGAGATCGTCCCAAGAACAACGATAAGTTTGAATGGTGCAACAAACAAAACTTTGCCCTCGATCGAACATATACTGAGTGGGTTTCTTGGTTTGACAGTTTTTTCTCCAATAGTCATTGGATTTGTTAAAGAAAAAGCTAAGTAAGTGATATAATCGGGCTGTGAAATTTAATAAAG
>JBBTWB010000107.1:0-8309 GCA_038078635.1 Patescibacteria group bacterium
GATGAGTTACGTTTAGTTTTTCAGACAAGCTCGTACCAATATTTTTCCTTTCCTCCTGAATTTTTCTTACAATATCCCTGGCATCCGCCTCATTTTTTAATTCCTCCGTTATATTTGTGTCCAGTGTTACTTCAAACTTTTCTCCAGTTTTATGATTTATTTTCTTAACGTTTAACTCACTTGCAATCACCTCAATTACTTCATCAGACATAGAAACCGGAGTAACAGACATAAGAGAACTTAAAGGCTGTCTTACTTTCAAGCTATTCTCTTTTCTGATTGCATGTGCTCTCTCTACAACTTCTCTTGCTTGCTGCATTTCAGAAACTAATTCTTTGTCAATAAGTGATTCGTTAAACTCCGGCCAGGATTCCAAATGTACCGAGTCTTTCCCTGTCAGGTTTTTATAAATAGATTCCGTCATAAATGGCGCGATAGGCGCCATAACTTTTGAAAGATTGGTTAAAACTTCAAAGGAGGTTTCATAAAACGCGCTTTTATCTTTATTATTTTCCGCAGAAACACCTACTCTGTCCCGGCTTCTTCTTATGTACCATGTAGAAAACTCATCCACAAATTTTCCAATTTTTGCAATCGAAGAGACTGTATCAAAATTATCTAAATCAGCTGTTGTATCTTTTATTAATTGATTTAGCAAAGAAATAATCCACCTGTCTAAAATATTTTCAGATTTTGCATTTGTACCGGAATTTTCCCAACCGTCCGCATTAGCATAAGAAACAAAAAAGTTATATGTATTCCATAAAACAAGCATCATTCCCTTAACTTGCTGCCTGTATTGTTCTTCTGAGATTAAAATATCTTCTCCATGCATCACAGGACTTCCCAATAAATACAAACGCAATGCGTCTCCTCCGTATTTTTGTAACAACTGCTTAGGATCAGGATAATTATGGTAATTTTTGCTCATTTTCCGGCCGTCTGTTCCCAGAATTACCCCTTCAACTAAAACATTTTTTGAAAGGTAGTTTTTACCATCATTCCTCAAAGCCAATGCATTAGCAATCACGTGCAAAACATAAAACCATGCTCTAATTTGTCCTGTATATTCGGCGATAAACTCAGGCGGATAAAATGATTCAAGCTCCTCTGCAGGTTTACGTTGAGATTTAGCGAAGGGGTAGTGTCTCTCTCCGAAAGATGCAGAACCTGCTTCAATCCAACTGTCGAGTACTTCAGGTGTCCTTTTTACTTTTTTACCGCATTTTTTACAAATTACAAAAACTTCGTCAATATCCGGTTTATGTAAATTAGTAATTTTTTGACTTGACGCTTCTTCCAGTTCTTTTATTGAACCGGGAACAAAGCGCTCTCCACACTCACATTCCCAAACCGGCACAGGACTACCCCAATATCTATTCCTAGAAATATTCCAGTCAGGTGCATTTTCAAGGCTTTTTAGAAATCTCCCGTTTTTAAAATGCTTAGGGTACCAGTTAACTTCCCCGTTACTTTTTGCCATTTGAGATTTTAACGTCTGAACATTTACATACCATGCATCTATTGGCGCATAATAAAGTCTTGTGTGGCATCTCCAACAAAGCGGCACGCTATGATCCAGCTCCTGAGCTTTGTAAGTCAAATTTCTTTTTGCAAGATCTTCTTCAACCGCCTTATTAGCTTTGAGATAATACATTCCGCCAAATAAAGGCACATCATCTTTAATAATTCCCTCTTCATCAAGATGCGTTTCAATATGAATGTTATTTTCATTCATGGCTTTTAAATCTTCTTCTCCGTAAGCAGCTATTGTTACAACTCCTGTTCCTTCTTCTGCTGTTACAAAGTCTCCGGAAATAACCACAAATGCTTTCTTTCCTTCTTTTATCTTGTAATAATCATAATGCGGAACAAATTTTTTACCCACAAGTTCTGAACCTTTAAATTCCTCAATAATCTTATATTCGCTTGGTTTACCAAGAAGCTTGATGGTTGGTTTTGCTAAGATATACTCTTCATTGTTTTGTTTGACACGAACGTAAACTAAATCAGGATTTACTGCTAAAGCAGGGGTTACAATCTTATTCCATGGAGTAGTTGACCAAGCAAGGATAAAAGTATTTTTCGCATCAGTTAATTGATATTTATAAATTGACGCAGGATCTTTTATCATCTTGTAATTATCTGCATCCATTGCAACTTCAAAATTAGAAATTGGAGTTGCGCAGTGAGGACAATACAGAGAAACACGGAGCCCTTTATAAATATAGTCCTTGTCATACATTTGCTTAAAAACCCACATAACGGATTCCATATAATCTACGTCCCATGTTTTATAAGCATTTTTAAAGTCAACCCACCTTCCAATATGATCCACATACCATTCCCATTCCCCCGATACCTGGTTAACATAAAATAAGCAGCGCTCAATAAATTTAGCTACGCCAATCTTTTCTTCAATATCTTTTTTTCTGGTAATTTCAAGCTCGCCTTCTACTTTATTTTCAATTGGTAACCCGTGGCCGTCCCATCCCCAAACTCTTCTTACACTATATCCTTTCATTGTGTAGTAACGGCCGAATACATCCTTGGGAATACTAGAAAGGAGTGTTCCATAATGAGGCATTCCTGTCACAAAAGGCGGGCCGTCTAAAAAAGTCCAGGCGCCTTTAGGCGCATCCTTATCTACCGATTTTTCAAAAGTCTTATTTTCTTTCCAGAATTCTAATATTTCTTCTTCAATTTGCGGAAAATTTGCCTGCGGAGAAACGGGTTTAAATCCCGCACTTTTTGTTTGCTTATCTTCAGACATAGACCAAACTTGCCACCACAAAAAATGCGGGACAAGCATAAGGCTAATTGTAGCGGAAAATTGAGCTTAGTTCAACTTAATGCGTGCCGAAAATAAAGACCGCGTAATATCCTGCAATTCCCGCGCACCCATATTGCCATGAAGGATCTTGAATTGCTTCTTTATGTCCGGTTAAAGAACGGTCCCAGCCGTATTCTACGATATGAACCCCATACTGCGGCTGCGCACCGCCAAATAAAACTTCTCCCATTCTTGAAAATTCATTTTGACCCTCTGCATACTTACTAAATCCCGCATGATTATCCAAGTCTCCATTTACCAGCTGTTCATCGGCTCTCTTTTGTGCAATTGAACACAAGGTATCACTTTTCAAAAGAATGGAAACTCCATGTGCGCCCCTATAGCTATTCATTGCATTAAATAATTCATCCGGTGTTGACATTGAACTATCAGAAGGCAGAGAAATTTTTGTAATATGATCATCAACTTTTACAACAGACCAGTTAAAAGGTGCCTGTGTAGGGATCGGGGTGGGTACATTGTATTTTAAATTTTGTTTAACTGTAATTGTTTTTGGTTTTTCATAGTAATTGTTTGTTGGAACCAGCCTCTGTGTAATTTTAGTTCTCTCTGCGAAGGTAAGGAGCACTAGGAAAGCTACAAACATCAGGAGGTATCTTGAATAGTGAAGAGCCCAAAGCGCTTTACTCTGTTTACGTCTTGTTCTCATTAAAATACCATTACCCTTGTCCCGACCGGAGCCCAGTCATAAAGCCATTTGGAAAAAGCGACCGGCTCATTAACGCATCCATGGGTATATTTACTCCCAAAACTGTTATGCCAGTAGGCTCCATGAATCGCATAAGCCTGATAATAATACATTACGTTCGGAACATTTTTCAGAAAATACGGTTCGTAGGGCGGGTAGTTTCCTTTCATGTTTTGAAGATCATATTTACGGTAAATTTTAAAATCTCCTTTTACAGTGGGCGTATAATACATTCCTGTTGATACGGGACTTTGATTAACGATATGTCCATCCTGCCAGGCATAGATCATTTGCCGGCCTATATCAACCGTTATCAGCTTGTCTGTTGTATAAACCTGTGCATTAGCAGAGTTTACAAACAAAGAGAATGCAAAGAAAAAAGTAAAAATAAAAAGAAGAATACGTCGCATGTATTTATCGTAACTCAAACGACACATTAAATCAAAAGTGCAATTATTTTATTGCAACGAGATCTATTTCAAAAACAAGAGGTGTATTTGGCGGAATTGGCCCGCTACCCTGCTCTCCATAAGCCAGACTTGATGGAATAGTAAGCTTTCTTTTTCCACCTGTCTTCATACCAATTAAACCTTGATCCCAACCTGAAATTACTTGACCGGCTCCGACTTTAAAGCTAAAGGTTTGGTTGCGGTCATAGGAGCTGTCAAATTTTTGGCCATCAAGAAGAGTACCGGTATAATTAACCTCCGCAGTATCTCCTGATTTAACCGCAGATCCTGTCCCTACGACTACGTCTTCTATTTTAAGTTCTGTTACTTGTTGCTGCATTACACTTGGTGATGCCTTAGAGGCAGTACTTGATGAATTAAGCTTCGAAAGCTCCTGCACCGTATCCTGCCCGTTTGGAATCTTAATGTTACTTTTAGTATAAACCAAAATTGCCCCGATTGTTAGTGCGCTGATTAATATAAAAATTGCAAAGTATTTATTCACAAAAAACTATTATATCAGATGAAATCTACCCCCTTTACTTATGTGGTATAATTTTAGTCCAATGATAAAAAAAGTTATCATGGCAGGAATATTCTTTGTTTTCGCTACTCCCTCTTACGGCGCTTCTTCTGCAAACGTTAATGTGGAAAATAATGTTTCTTCTAATTCCAACTCAAGTTCCCAGGTAAGTTCACATACAAATATAACCGTTGAGACCGACGGAAATGTCACCCATTATGAATCAGATGAGGGCGGGAAAATTGAAGTAAAAGCCGAGAACGGAAAATCAGAAATTAAGGTAAATGGCGTCACTGTTTCCGGCTCTCCCACAAAGTCAAATTCCCCAACGGGCATAACTCAAACTCCCCAGCCAACAAATGAAGATGAAGTAAATGAGGATGAGCAAAAAATTAACGAGAACGAATTCACAGAGCGAATTATCGAGCAGCTAAAGAGACCTATTGAAATAATTAAGAAGATCTTCTCGTTCTTACCTTTTTAGAAGATTTAAATACTAAATAATAAACAACGGGAATAAAGAAAAGCATTATTGTTCCTGAAAAAATAAGTCCTGCAATTATTGCTCCTCCAAGCCCTCTCCATAAAGGAGACGAGAGGCTGATTGGAATAAGTCCTAAGATAGCTGTCATTGAAGTTAAGGCAATTGGTTCAAGTCTGCTTGCCGCTCCTTCTGCAATTCCTTCAGTAAAATTCATAACTGTTTTTTCATTTGCCTGGATTTTATCAACTATTAAAATTGAATTCTTAACTACAATTCCAAAAAGCGCCAGAACTCCAACAAGTGCCGGAAATGATAAAGGTGTATTGGTGAGTGCGAAAATAATAAATACACCTGAGATTGATAAAGGAATAACAAGGATTACTATTAAAGCTTTTCTAAATGATTGAAATTGTAAAACCATAGTAGCTAAGATGAGAAGAACAGATAAAATCATCGCTACAAAAATTGAATTTACCGATTTTTGATTTTCTTCATTTACTCCGCCAGTTTTCCATGAATACCCTGTAGGTAAATTAAGAGTTTTTGCCACTTGTTCAAGATTTGTGTTCACAGCTTGAACTGAGTAACCTTTTTTAACAGTTGCCTTCACGGAGATTGTCCTTTTAGCATCTTCGTGTGTTATAAGAGTTGGACTTGACTCAAGTTTAAGATATCCTAAAGATATTAACGGTATCTGTTTACCATTTACCGTAGGAATTAAAATAGATCCGATACTCTCAACCGATTTTGCCTCAGAGGACATCCGGATAGTTAAATCCGTATCTTTATTAGAGCTCGTATCAAACTTTACAGATGAAACCTTAAATCCACTGGCAAAAGTCCTCAGAACACCGCCGATTTGATCAGCTGAAATTCCTTCAGCGGAAAGCTTAGCTTTATCAGGAACAAAAACAATTTTACTTGTTCCGGGCTTTATTGACTTATCAACATTCGTTACTCCAGGTACTTTTTCTAAAAATTGCATAATATTATTTGCAATAGTGTCTAGCGTTCCCAGATCTGTTCCTGAAAGATTTATCTGAACATCAGCTCCTGCGGGCGGACCGCCGGATTCTTCATTAACGGAAAACTTTCCTTTTGAATAATCTTTAAATTCGCGTCTCAACTGTTCTGCTACTTTAGAACTGTCTTTCTTGTCGAGTACCAATGTATATAAAAAGCTGTTAGAACCAGAAGAAGCAGAACCGCCAAAATCTCCTACAGTTGAACCAAGATCTAACGAAATTGTTTTTACTGTCTTTGTTTTCTGAAGTTTATCAAAAATTATAAGTGCTTCTCTTTTACTTGTAGTAATATTTGTTCCCGGAGGAAGTTCAACTGAAATACTTAACTGTTCTGTATCTGTTTTTGGAAAAAATTCGCTCTTAACAAATCCAATTGGTACCAGAAGGTATGAAAATATTGAAAATATTACAACTAAAACAACCGTTGTTCTAAGTGATTTCTTAGACGAGAGAATACGTCTTATGAAAAGCTGATATTTAATGGATAGTCCTTCAAAACTAATTATTCCCTGATCAAAATAATTATGATATTTTTTAAAGGTTGGTGAAACTATTTTTGAAACCCGTTTTTTATAAAGATCGCTTAATTTATATAAAACTATGATCATTAGAGAAAGTATTATGATTTCAGGAAGTAAAATAGGTGTTTTTGGCGAAACTATCATAAGAATTGCAAACAATATGAAAACTAAAACTCCGGAAATTAACACCTTTACCCGTCTTGGCATCTGGGGTTTAAGAAAATATGTAATAACGGGAAGTGTTATAAACATAGCTACGAAAAATGATGCTAGAAGAGTAGATGAAACAACAATTGGAATTGGCTTAATAAATTCTCCGATAATTCCACTTGATAAAAGAAGGGGTACAAATGCCCAAACGGTAGTAAGAGTTGTAGTCAAAATTGGTGTTATAAAATCCCGCCATACAAGAAGTGCTGTTTGTTCTGGATTGAATTTACCTGACCTGTGATATGAAGTCATAGCGGAAATAACAACTATGGTGTCATCTACTAAAAGTCCCAGAGCTAAAAGAAGTGAAAAGAATGAAATAAATGAAAGTGATATTCCAAAAATTCCCATGATTATAAAGCTGATTAAAAATGTAAGCGGAATAGAAATTGAAGCAACAATTGCCTGTCTTATTCCCAGAAAAATAAATAAAGCAATAAATACTAAAAAAACTGTCAAAATAAAATCCCTGATGAGCTCTGTAAATTGCTCATCAATCTGATCTGAAATATCCGTTACGCTAAATATTTGAAATTCATCTCCGTATTTTGAAACCAGGCTATCAGTAACTTTTTTTGCATCTTTAACAGTTTTACTGATATCGGCATTTGAAGTTTTAAATATTGAAAAAGTAATTGATTGTTCCGGTTTCTCTCCCACTTTGGCCACATAACTTTGGGATTGTGCAGGTTTGGATCTTTCAGAAACTGTGGCAATATCAGAGAGGTCAACTACTGTCCCGTTAAGATTAATTTTAGTACTTCTTATATCGTTAATTGAGGACGCAGCAGGATTAATACTTAGAGTAAAATTTGAATTATCCGTAGTAACTGTCCCTGCAGGAAATGATTTATTTGCACTGGACAACTGGGAAAGCAGTGTCTGATGATTAAAATTATAAGTACTCATGGTCTCAGGTTTTATTAAAATCTGGATTTCCTGCTCTTCAAGCCCGGTTACATTCACTTCATCTATTGTTGAAACACTTTCCAGAGAGTCTTTGAGTTCTTTAGAAAATGCGAGAAGAGATGCTATGTCCCCGCTTTTACTTTTTATTGAGAACGTCCATACTGGAAACTTTTCAAAATCCACTTTTATCACATTTACTTTTTGCGCATCTGCCGGGAGCGAAACAGCGTCCACTGCGGTTTTTACGTCACTTGCAGCTTTATCTGCATCAGTTCCTGTTTTAAATTGAATCTGAACAACTGAAATTGAATCCCTTGAGGTGGAAACAAAAGTATCAATATTTTGAAGTCCACCTACTGCGTCTTCCAGGGGATCTGTAATTAAAGACTCGACATCACTTGCCGAAGCACCGGGAAGTACGTCTGAAACAACTACGTATGGAATTTTTATCTCAGGGTTAAGGCGGCGTGGAAGATTAACATAACTATATGCACCAAAAGTTGTGATAAGAAGCAGCAAAAGAACTAAAAGTCTTGGATTTCTCAAATACTTTGCCTGCAGACTATTTCTGAGACTGGGATTAAACTTAAGATGTTTAAGATATGAGGCATGTTTCATAATATAACTCCTGACTACTTACTGCTAA
>JBBTWB010000108.1:0-1458 GCA_038078635.1 Patescibacteria group bacterium
CACGGATATAATTAAATGCTCCCGTATAGGTGGCCGGATTACTCCTTGGAGTTCTGCCAATCGGAGATTGGTCAATTGAGTAAATATGTTTTATATTTTCATACCCCTGAATGTTTATATGCTGTCCTGGTTTTTCTCTATGAAAAGGATCCTCAATTTGCTTAAGACCATGATACAAAATGTCATTAATAAGAGTAGATTTTCCGCTTCCCGAAACTCCCGTTACAACAATTAATTTTCCTAAAGGAAATGTAACATCAATATTTTTAAGATTGTGTTCCTTTGCACCTCTTATGATAATCTTTTCCTTTATTCCGTTCTCAAGGGACGGTTCAATCTTAATTTTCTTTGCTTTTGAAAGATACTGGCCGGTTAAAGACTTTTTATCTTTTTTTATCTCATCAATTGTTCCCTGAAATACGATATATCCGCCCCCGGCTCCTGCAAGCGGTCCGAAATCCACTATATGGTCTGACGCTTCCATAGTTTCTTGATCATGTTCAACTACAAGAACCGTATTGCCCAGGTTTTTCAATTTAATTAGTGTTTCGATAAGTTTTTTATTATCTTTTTGATGAAGTCCGATTGAAGGTTCATCGAGTACGTAAAGTACTCCGGTCAAACCTGAACCGATTTGTGATGCAAGTCTGATTCTTTGAGCTTCTCCTCCTGCGAGTGTCTCAGCACCCCTTGATAGAGTTAGGTAATCAAGACCCACATCAGTCAAAAAAGTAAGTCTTTGTTTTATTTCTTTTATGATTAACCTGGCAATAGACTCTTCTCTTTTTGAAATTGAATCCGTGAGAGCGGAGATAAAGGCGAGGGATTTATCAATAGGCATATCAGACACATTAATTATAGATTTGCCGTCTATGGTTACGGATAAAGCTTCACGTCTTAGTCTTGAACCGTTGCAGGCAGGGCATACTTCATACCTCATAAATTTTTCAATTTGGGACCTGAAAAACATGGAATCTGTATTTTGATATCTATTTCTTAACTCCTGCAAAACTCCCGGAAATTTTTCAGTAATTGTAGTTGATCTTCCCCATCTGTTTTCTCCGCCAACGGTATATTCCTGCTCTCCGGTCCCTTTTAAGAGAAGTTCTTTTTGTGCGTCTGTTACTTCTGAAAGTCTAATATTCAAAGGGATATTGTTATGTTTGGCAAAAGTCTTAAAAGTTCTCGTGAACCATGTATCATGTGAGAGAAGACTTGAAAAAGGTAATATTCCGCCTTCCAAAATTGAAAGATTGTTGTTAAAAACTAAGTCTCTGTCAACTGTTAAAATGTTTCCCAGTCCATCACAGCCCGGACAAGCCCCGTGCGGAGTGTTAAATGAAAAGATTCTGGGTTCTACTTCCGGAATAAAGATATTATCGACCGGACATGCGAATTTGGTAGAAAATAAATGATCTTCCATTTTTTTAGGCTTATCCGGTATTTCAAAACCGGAGT
>JBBTWB010000109.1:0-1645 GCA_038078635.1 Patescibacteria group bacterium
TACCTTCACAATCGCGGGAAGAAATAACGCAGTTGCAGTTAATACAGGGAACACGGCAGGCTGTACAAACACAGAGCTCACATCAAGCGGAATTGATGCTTCAGCAACCCTAATTAATCTTGGTTCTATGCCTATTTCTTCAGGAGTTGCGCCAAATATTTCAGCTCAGCTGTTGACAATTTCAACTAATGCCCAAAACGGTTATTCCCTTACCGCGACTTCAAGCGGCCAGTTAATAAACTCTTCAAGCGGTTTTGCGATTGCTTCATCCACCACCCCTGCCGCTTTCCCTGCCGCAACTCCATGGTTTGGTATTCATGCATGCGGACTCGATGTTTCTAGTGGAACTTGGGGCGCCTCAGGCACAACCACAACTAGAGGCGGTACTGCTCTTTATGGATGGCCAACCACAACCACCGCGGTGACTCTTGCAAGCGATTCAACAGGACCTATTGCCGGAACCGGCGGAAATGGATTAGTAACAGTTGAATACGCAGCAGCAGCTGATGCTACCGTTCCTTCGGGTAACTTTTCAACAGCAATAACTTATGTTGCAACGGCAACCTTCTAATATGAAAAAAATACTACAAATGTCAAATACTACAAATAGAAAAATATTTAAATATTGGTATTTATTGGTAGTATTGGTATTTATTGGTAGTATTCTTGCGCAAAGCGCAAGAGCGCAGGAGACTTCAAGGACGTTTACAATAAGCCCACCGACGGTTCAGGCAGAGCTTGATCCGGGACAACAAACACAAGGAACTTTAAAAATTATAAATGATGGGGACTCTCCTTTAGTCTTTCAAACCTCAACACAGGATTTCATAGTTAAAGATGACGATGGAACTCCCTATATTCTTCCACCGGATACTTTGTCTAATAAGTATTCCGGAGCCTCATGGATAGCAATTTATCCTGATGTTATAACAATTGAGCCTCATAAAAAAGTCGAAGTAAATTATTATATCCAGGTGCCTTCAGATGCAAGGCCGGGTGGTCACTACGGGGCAGTAATGTATAACCCAACCAATGTTATGAGCGTATCCGGAACAGGAGCTTCAGTTAATACAAGCGTTGGAACCCTCTTCTACCTAACCGTAAAAGGGCCGGTAAGCATAAAAGCAATGGTAAGCAAATTTACAACACAAGGAATTTGGGATTTTGGCCCTGTTAAAATAAACACTTCCATTCTTAACTCAAGCGACGTTCACATCAAGCCTTTGGGAACAATAACGGTTACAAATATGCTGGGACAAAAATCCGATGTTAAGAAGATTAACGAATTTAATATTTTCCCCGGAGTATCAAGGAATTATGAAACAAAGCTTGGTAAAAAGTTCATGCTTGGATTCTACAGAGGAAATTTAAATGCCACATACGGCCCTGATAAGCTCCCGCTTATTGCAACAACCTCATTCATAGTATTTCCCTGGAAAATTGCAATCTTCATAATCCTGCTGGCTCTAGTAGTCGGATTTGGATATAGATATTGGAAAAACCCATCAAGACATGAACCTAATCCCCCGGAACAAACCCAATACTAATTTCTAATTCCTAATTTCTACGTTCCTGTCATGCTGAATTTATTTCAGCATCTAAATCTTTCATATCTGGATTTGTTTGTTTAATGAGATTAATTTTC
>JBBTWB010000110.1:0-2080 GCA_038078635.1 Patescibacteria group bacterium
AGTATACTGAGTTGAAATACTTGAAGAATTAGTAGTGCCATTATTGGAGAAAGTTTGTCTGCAAGTAGTCCCAAACAAAAAGCTACTAATCCAAAAAATAAGCTTCCTACAAATGAATCTAAAGATCCCATTGTTGCTCTTTGCTCTTGTTTAAATTCTTTTTGCATAAGTGAATTTTTGGCCACAACCGTTGAACCAAAAAGAAGTGAGGTGCTAGACATGAAAATTGGCGTTAAAACTGTTGGATAAATTGCAGCAACCGTGGTAATAATTCTGCCATAGATACTCCCCGCCAGAAGCATCCTTAACTCTCCAAATCTTTTAATTGTTTTCCCGCTAAAGTGAAAGCTTAAAGCTGCACCAATATTTGAAAATATTTTCGCAATCGGAATTGCCCACGCAGGCCAAACTAAATTATAAATTGCAGATTGGAATTGATATGATACCTCCCCAAAACCATACCCTAAAATAGATGATAAGCTAAGCAGTCTTAGTTTTGGATTATGCATAAAACCAAAAAATGCCTCTTTTAAATGCGCATAAATATTCCCGCTTTTTCTGGAATTAACCGTTGGCTCCTTAAACCAAAATGAAATTAGTAAACAAAATACTTGAGGAATAACAGATAACCAAACTAAAACAGAAAAAGATCCTTTAATTAAAAGAATTGCTCCGATTGCGGCAGAAATACCCAAAGCAATTTGTGACATTTTGCTTATTTTTCCATAAAATTCTCCAAACTTGTGCTGTTCATTTTTTTCCGAAAGCGTATCGTACAAAAGCGCGTCATTATTCCCACTATAAAATGCTGTGCATAATCCTAAAAAAAATGAGCCAATTGCTAGAATTAAAAATGACCCACCAATTGCATAAAATACACTTGATATAACCGCAGCCAAGCCTCCTAGAATAATTGTCTTATGTCTTCCTATTTTATCCGAGAATATTCCTGTAGGAATTTCTAAAAGCGCACTAGATATCGTAGCAATAGAAAATATACCCATTCCCAGTGCAAAAGAACCCGAAACTTGAGCAAAATAAAGAATTGCAATAGGCGCATAAAATTTAAAGTCTGTAAAAAAATTAAACCAGGATAATAACCTAATATTTGAATTCATAATTGAAGTATAGCAAACTCCCCTTTTTGCCCGGTGTCAAGGCTGGGGAATCAAGAAGACATAAATAATTCGCAGACATTCTTTAAAACCACATCCTTAGTAGTTGCACTTAGTTGGCCAACGGTCTTTTTTATAATGGTCGTATCTGCTGTGAATAGTTTATCTGGTCGGATATAACTTATGACTGGCAAACCGCCTTTTGCAAAATCATCCGGTTTTACACTAATTGATATTTTGCTCGTATAAGGTTTTGAGGTAATCTGACAAAGTATTAGGTTGTTAAATTCAACGTTTGCTAAAACTAATGCTGGTCGTAGCTTCTGGCCTTTTAAATTAGAAAATGGGAAAGTAACCAGAACTACACTACCTACTGTAAACTTTGCCATGCGGCGTCCTCCTCTGGACGATTCCAATCACGACCAAGTGTTTTTTCTGAGAGCAACAGCGTAGCGTCCAGAGAAGTATCTTTCATAGGTGCTGATATAATTCTTATCTCGCCTTTTTTTACCTTCAATTCAACCTGATCCCCAAGGCCACTTTCATTAATCAGTGGCTTAGGGATTCGTATCCCACGAGAATTTCCTATAGCAATTAGTGTCGTTATCATAGTAATTACATTGTATATACCAATAATGGTTCTGTCAAGCCCTCTTTTTTGCCCGGTGTCAAGGCTCGAAGTTAATTATAAGCTCCTTGTAACCATGTTCCCACTTTCCGTATGGGAAGCTAGATTTAAAAATGTAGTGATGTATCAATACACGGATACAAACTACATTACTAATATACTAGTATATTAGTCTTAGTTCGTCGACTAGTCTACTGACCTAGATTGTGAACGCTCTTTTGGCTTTGTGTCAAGGCTGGTGGTATAATCTTCTCATGGCAGATTTGGAAAAATTGCTTGCAGACGGACTTTTGGCAGGTTACGCAGGAAAATCAACTTTTGAACATGTACATCGCGG
>JBBTWB010000111.1:0-3002 GCA_038078635.1 Patescibacteria group bacterium
CCGCATTTCTTTTTTAACAGCATCTTTTACTATAAACTCCTTTGTCTTTAAATCTTCAGAAATCTGCTTTGCAGATTCTTCAGTATCAATTGAGGTTTTTGCAAACTTATAATCTCCATCATATAAATTTAATTTTTCCGTAATTTCAATCTTTTTCCCATCTATTTCTATTAATTCAAACGGTGTTCCACTACCAGTCTCTAACTTCTGACTTCTAACTTCTGGCCCGTTAGCAGTTAGTCGTTTTTCGTTAGAAGTTGAAAGAAAAACCGTTATTGTCCAGTAGTTTTCCTTTCCAAACTTCTCGATTTCCCGCTCGCGTTCAACAATCAAACGCAGAGCTACTGATTGAACACGGCCTGCTGACAAACCGCGTCTAACTTTTTGCCAAAGAATTGGAGACAGCTTGTATCCTA
This sequence comes from Patescibacteria group bacterium, assembly GCA_038078635.1. Classification (GTDB taxonomy): domain Bacteria; phylum Patescibacteriota; class Microgenomatia; order Levybacterales; family UBA12049; genus 2-01-FULL-39-10-A. The sequence goes on from JBBTWB010000111.1 coordinate 417, forward strand.
CTAGCCGGTCAAGTACGCGCCGCGCGGTCTGCGCATCCACAAGATTTTTATCAATATCGCGGGGATTTTTTAAGGCCTCCGATATCGCTTCGTTGGTTATCTCATGAAACACTATCCGTTCCAATTTTTGTTTGTCCGCTGAAGCCTTGGCGGAGGTGGAAGTTTTGTCATTTGAGACGAGCGCATCCGCGATGTGCGAAGCGATTGCTTCTCCTTCCCGGTCCAAATCAGTTGCAAGAATTATCCTGTCGGCATTTTTACTCGCTCGCTTCAGCTGATCTAAAGTTTTTTTCTTGTCCTTCATTAGCTCGTATTGAGGTTCGAAATTATGCTCTGTGTCCACTCCAAGAGTTGATTTTGGTAAGTCATAAATGTGCCCCATTGACGCAATTACTTCATAATCAGATCCTAAAAACCGCCCGATTGTGCGCGCTTTTGTGGGAGATTCTACGATAACTAGGTTTTTCATAATAATTTTTGTTTCAACTTTTTCAGTTTAATCTAAATGATACCACCTCTGTCAAGAAACGACCGAGTAATTCCCACCGCTTAGACTTTTGATTAACCCCTTCATTTCCATTATCGAAAGCAGACTTCCTGTTTTTGAGGGATCGAGTTTTAAACATCTTACAATTTCATCAAAATGCAACGGCTCATTTTCCAAAAGCTGCACAATTTTATTTTCTTCCGAACTTAAACCCGCAAACTTCTTTTCGTTTTTCCTTAATTCATGATTCTTGATTCCTAATTCACGAGTTATGTCATCAGGAGTAATCACCAGCTTTGCTCCTTTTTCTATTAGCCTAAGCGGTGCTGCTGACAAACTCGAAGTGATTGGTCCCGGGACTGCAAAAACTTTCCGGCCAAACTCGAGTCCAAAATTAGCAGTTATTAAACTTCCGGAATCACTTGCTCCTTCTGTTACCAAAACTCCATCCGACAAGCCTGCAATAATTCTATTTCTTGCAGGAAAACTTCCAACGCTTGGCGACTCTCCCATTGGTGCTTCGGAAATTATTGCACCATTACCATCCAAAATCTTGTCATAAATTTTTTGATTTTCCCGCGGATAACAAATATCCACTCCGTTACCTAAAACCGCAATTGTTTTCCCACCGGATTCCAAACAAGCCATATGCGCAACTCCATCAACTCCCAACGCTAAACCGGAAACAATAACCAAACCCGAACTTGCCAAACTCGAACTAAATAACTCAGTTACGCTTCTGCCATAGCTTGTAATTCTTCTTGTCCCGACAATTGCAAGATACTTACTATCCAAACCAAAATCAAACTTACCTTTGATATATAGAACAATCGGAGCGTTAGGAATTTTCTTAAGTCTTTGCGGATATTCTTTGTCATTTAAACAAACAAACGAAATTTTCTTTTTTACAAGTTCGTTTTCGTATTGTTCGACGTTAAACTTAGTGCGGAAGTCTACGAACTTAGCTGTCAAACTTTTCCCTATTACTTGTTCGAGTTCTGAAATCGAACCATTCCACGCGGCCTTTGCTGAACCGAAGTTCTTCAAAAGCACCTCAAACTTCTTTGGCCCGATTCCGGACATTATTGAAAAGGCTAAATAATAACTACGTTCCGACATTTGATTTAAGATTTGAGATTTTATTTTTAATTTTTTATTTGTCTAGAAAACCACTCCGTCAATATTTCTTTTGCGATTGGAGCTGCCACACCACTTCCTTCTCCTGATTCTTCTGCTAAAACTGTCAAAACTATTTGAGGATTATTGGCGGGGGCAAAAAGAGTAATCCATGCATGAGGTTTTGTTTGCTCTCCGCCATGCTGTGCCGTTCCTGTTTTACAAGCAACTACAATTTGGCGTAAATCTGCCGACCCTGTAGCAACTTTTAAAATATCCCTGTTGTTAACTTTTAACTTTGAATTTTTCACTTTAAATTCAAATAATGGATAAGCAACTCCACCAGTCTGACATGCTTCAATCATCCCCTGCCTTACCGGATTTGTAGTTTTACTATCAAAAATATTTTTCGCCAACACCTCGTCTCCGATGTCTTTCAATATATGGGGTCTATAAATTTTCCCATTATTTGCAACCGATTGTGTCCAAACATTTACCTGAAGAGGGGTGGTCAATAAATACCCCTGTCCGATTCCATAATGATATGTATCTCCCAGATACCAGGGCTCACCTATAACTTTTTGCTTCCATTCCCTTGTGGGGACAAGTCCTGACTGTTCTCCGTCTAAATCAATTCCCAATATTTTTCCAAGACCGAATTTTTCAGAAACAGAAGATAACCTATCTACTCCGATTTTTTCTGCAAGTTTATAAAAGAAAATATCATTTGAGCGTTTGAGTCCTTTGATAACATTTACTTCGCCGTCTGTCCCGCCGTGATCCGTATAAAACCAGTTGGCAAAAGAGAATTCGTTAATTCTGATTATTCCGGTGTCTTTTATAGAATAATTTGTATCAATCACATTGCTAGCTAAACCCGCCGCAGCTACCACTATTTTAAAAGTTGACCCGGGCGGATAGACTCCTCCAATTGCTCTATTTAAGAAAGGCTGATTATCTAAGTCCTGTAAAACATCTGTAAC
>JBBTWB010000111.1:3102-4998 GCA_038078635.1 Patescibacteria group bacterium
TCTGTTTCCCCAAGCTGCTTTCCGTCTTCTCCTTTAAGTAAGCTTTCATATTCCTTCTCAATTCCCATTTTTCCCACAACATCTCCTGAGAGATAATCCCGGTAAGTCGAAGTTTTTAAGTCGCTTGGTGAAACTTGTCCAAGATATCCCAATAAATGAACCATTGAATCCTTATATGGATATTGACGCAAACTGTCTATTTCAAGATTCTTAGTATTTTTTGCTAAAAGAGATATTGCTTCATCTCTTCCTATGAGTTTTGTTTTTCCGTTTACTGTTTGCCGGAATCCCGGAACGTTGTAAACTAAAGGATTCCCGGATCTATCAAAGATTGTGCCACGGGGTGCGTGGATTATGATTGTTTTTATGCGGTTACTGTTGGCAAGGTTTCTGTAATAGTTTCCCTGAATTACTTGAAGTAGTATTAGACGTACTACCAGTAAAGTTATAGCGATAACCAAAATTAATGGAATAAAATAATATCTCATGCCTCTCGATGAAACGGGATCACCATAATTTCTTCTTTTTATTTTTTCTGTCGAGATAGATTCTCCGAAGATTGGGCCGATTTTATCCATAAATTATGCGTATTCAGCTGCTTTTTTGTTTGTTGCCGTATAGGTTAAGAATGAAACTGAAGCAATAATGCACGCTGCAATTGATTGCAAAACAAAATAATTTGATCCTTGAATAAGAAGATATCCAAATGATGCTAAAAGCGAAGAGGCAATTACGAAATGCAATGTTTCTATTTCAAATTTCTTCTGATAAAGAAAAATTACAAAAACCAAAATAATAAAGTACATTGATGACCATCCAAGACTATATAGCGTAAGAATATCTAAGAATAGTCCTGAAATAAAAGCTAAAATAAAAACCTCATTGGTTCTAAAAATAATTGCAGCGGTTAAAATAATAAGTAAAGTTAAAGGGATAGTTGTAACGGTTGCTTCCATTAGAATTGAGATAATTAAAAGTAAAAATATTGTTTTCATCTAATTATAAAAACTGTTGTTAAATTTATGAAATTTACAAAACTTTTAACTGCTGCTTTCTGAAATAAGTCGCTTGAATGTTTTTCAACAGACACAACTTTTCCGACTATCAGATCAGGTGGATATCCATTTCCTTTTTCATCTTTCCCGCCCTTTGTTAAAACTATTTGATCTTTTTTAAGATTTTCAGAAAGCAGAACATTATCCATTATCAAACCCTGACTCCCTTGTCCTTTTATAATTCCTGAAATTTCTGATGAGTTTTCCAGAATTTTAGCGGTGAAGGAAGAATTGCTATTGTTTACAAGTTCTACTTTTGAAAAATCCGGCTCTATCTTTACAACTTTACCAACTAAATAACTTCCAATGATAATCGTGCTTCCCTCTGCTACATTATCATTTAAACCTTTATCAATTATTAAATATTCCGGTTGATTAACGCCTGGAATAAAGCCGGGTGCGCCTACTATCTTTGCAGGAACCAAATCCGCAGATGTTAAGCTTGTATTTGCAAATTGGTCTTTAAGTGCTTTATTTTCATTTATCAGATTTTGCCGGTCGAGGAGTTGTTTACGCAGGTTTTGGTTTTCGGAATTTAATTCATTGATCGCGCGGTTCCGGAGATTATTTAATGTAAGTATGTTGAATATCTTATTTCGAACCGGATCTGCTGACTTATTGATAAATGAGGAGAAACTGCCCGATAAGCCGGTTGTCCCAAAAAAAATCAGGAGCAAATTTAATACAAAAAAAACTATAAAAAATGGTAGAAAATTTTTTCTCCGCATTAAAATTTATTTGAGACCGCCGATTACTTTGACCCGGTTTAACAGTTCTTCGTCTTCTAAAACTTTTCCTGTTCCCCTGACAACAGTTGTTAATGGATCTTCAGATCGGATCA
>JBBTWB010000112.1:0-4982 GCA_038078635.1 Patescibacteria group bacterium
TTCCGGGATCTTGCAGTCTAGCTGCATTTCCTCCAGCCATAGTCTCGGCTCTTACTTCTGGTGCGATTGTTGCTACTTCAGCCATAATTAATTTATAACACTTTTCGTTGTTGCTGTCTTGGCAAGTTTTACTGCTTCATCTATTCTTCCGTGCTTAGCTAAATCCAATGCTCCTGTATAAACTTGTTTATCAGATGCTTCTTTAACAGCTCCTTGTTCAATGGTAACAAGATTTTGAAAAAAAGACCAGCGGGAGGCAAGAAACGCTAAGAATTCAGATAAATCCTGTTGGGTTTTTACTTTTTCCATCCCTTCAACTACAAAATCAGCGATTTTAGAAAGCTCTTCTTTACTTATTGTTCCGTCGCCATACTTATCTATCCCCATATCTACAATCTGTTTTTCAACCTGTTCCTTGTGTTTCTGAATTTGATCCACACTTATAGTTTTAGTAGTTTTTACGAATAATTGCAAGTTTTTTGAGCTTATGGATGGTATAATAGGCAAGCTGGAGGGTTGCTAGAGCGGTAATAGAGCGGCTTGCTAAGCCGTGACGGTGAATAGCCGTCCACAGGTTCGAGTCCTGTACCCTCCGCAAGTATTATGGAGGAGTCGCATAGTGGCCTAGTGCAGCGGTTTACTAAACCGCCAAATCGTAAGATTTCGGGAGTTCGAATCTCCCCTCCTCCGCTTTCACCTCGCGAAGTTTTAACGAAGGCGGGCTAATATATCCTTTGTTCTGATAAAACAACTCTAGTTAAAATTATTGGCGAAGTTTCAGCGAGACGAGGTCCGCTTATGTGGTATGTATATCTACTGAAGTGTTTAGATAATAAAACATATATCGGTTGTACGGATACTTTGAAAGATAGAATTGATAGACATAGAAAAGGAAATGTTCCCGCCACCAAAGATCGGTTACCGATCAAATTAGCTGCTTATTTTGCTTTTGAAAACAAATATACTGCCTTTAAATTTGAAAAGTATCTAAAATCAGGTTCTGGTAGAGCTTTTATGAATAAACACGAATTCACTAAATAATTTGATCTATTTAGTCCCAGTTGACTCTTTTTAAAATTTCTTCTATATCTTAAATATCCATGCGATCAGTCCTGCCCGTCATCATAGGAATAACAGTACTTTTAACATTTGGTCTTTTCTTCTCCCGATCTAAAAATGTATCTGCCGCTCCGGCAACTCATGTGGTAATTTCAGAGATTGAAGTTCAAAGAACTACTTCTACAACCGACGAGTTTATCGAACTTTATAACCCAACAGAGATAGATGTAGATTTAACAAATTGGAGAGTTGGAAGAAAAAGCCAAGGCGGCAATACCCAAACTGATCTTGTTTCAACTCTTTCAGGAACAATCAAATCACACGGATATTTCCTGATCGCTTCAGACAGTTATTCCGGGCCCGTAGCTGCGGATGTTATATATGCGAGCGCTTCAAGTGCGATTTCACCAAACAATAGCCTTACTCTTTATGATAATAGCGATAGCCAGGTTGATTTAGTAGGACTTGGAACTGCTGTTGCCAGTGAAACAGCTACAACAACAAGTCCTGGAAATAATAAGAGTGTTGAGAGAAAAGCGAATTCAGATTCCGATATAGCAAGTATGGCAATCGGCGGAATCGATGAGTTTTTAGGAAACGCCGAGGATACAGATAATAATAATGCGGATTTCATAGTCAGAAATATTCCTGATCCTCAGAATAGTCAATCTGCTGTTGAACCTATTCAAGAAACACCGACCGAAACACTGACCCCAACTGAGACTTTGACACCTACCGAGAGTCCGACTCCGACCTTAACACTTACTCCAACTCCAAGCGCAAGTCCAACACCTAATAATCAGATATTTTTGGGATTTCCAAATACAGTCTGTACACTAAATTACAAATCAATTACAGCTTTTAATTTCCATTTCTTTTTTCCTATTATTAAGTGCGTTCGCAGCTAAAACTTCCATATTTTCTGATATAATACGAAGCTAGGAGAGGTCGCATAGTGGCCTAGTGCGGCGGTTTTGAAAACCGCTGTGGGTGCAAGCCTACCGCGAGTTCGAATCTCGCCCTCTCCGCCATTGACGAACACACAAGCTTTGAGTTACATTAAGGGTATGGAAACTACTGAAAGAAACCTGCCTGCCGGCAGGCAGGAATATCTCCCTACCGATCTACCCGAAGAAATCCCGGCCTCATTTTATGAAGAAAACCAGCAAGTCCCCCACGGCCATGAAGTTAAAACTTTTCTTTCCTGGTCTGCGCCGGGTCGTCCTTTCATAAAAAGAGGGAAACAGTTCTATTTGACCGCACTTCTTATTGCGCTTCTTATCGAAATTATTCTATTTCTTTTTTCGCAGTATTTATTCATGTTTGTAATAGCTTCTCTGGTTTTTGTAGGATTTGCTTTTGCTTCAGTTCCTCCTAAAAATTTTCATTATAAAATTACAAGCGAGGGAATAAAGGTTGAGGACCATTTCTATTTATGGCAGGAACTTTATGATTTTTATTTCAGGCGTAAGGAAAAACAAGACATTCTGTACGTTAGGACAAGAGATTTTCTGCCAGGAGCACTAATTATTTCACTCGGAGAACTGCATAAAGATCAGGTTAGACAAGCTATGATTCCTTTCCTTCCTTACCGTGAAGTTGTAAAACCCACCTTTGTGGAAAAATCCGGTGATTGGTTATATAAAAATTTTCCTCTTGAAAAAGCTTCTTAACTTGCTTGCAGCCTCCATTTAAACTAAAATATGCATACTTGTGTCCGTAGCTCAAAGGATAGAGCACGAGATTGCGGATCTTGAGGTTGGAGGTTCGATTCCTCTCGGACACGCTTCGCTTTGCTCAGCGTAAACACATGGAGGGTTCGCATAGCGGCCAATTGCACGAGTTTCGAAAACTTGAGAGAGCAATCTCTACGCAGGTTCGAATCCTGCACCCTCCGCATGAAATTTGAATTTTCAGCAGGCGGAATTGTTTACAAAAAAAGCCAGGATCAAACAAAAATCTTGGTTTCTAAACACTCTGCGCATCATGGTTGGGTTTTCCCAAAAGGATTGATCGGAGATAAGCTTGAAGGTGAGAAAAAAGAAGAAACGGCAATCCGTGAAGTAAAAGAGGAAACAGGAATTGATGGGGAAATTGAAAAAGCACTAAAACCCGTAACCTACTGGTATGTACTTGGAGGAGAAAAGATTAAAAAAACTGTTTATTATTTCATAATGAAATTTGTTGGCGGAAGCACAGAAGAGCACGACAATGAAATGGAAGAAGTTGAGTGGATAGATTATAATTATGTGTCAAAAAGACTGACTTACCCATCAGATAAAGAAGCATGGGAACAGGCAAAACGGCTAATAACTAATGGCTAATTGCTAATATGGAGGGGTCGCATAGCGGCCTAGTGCGTGCGCTTGGAAAGCGGATGTCGTCGTAAGATGACCGGGAGTTCGAATCTCCCACCCTCCGCCAAAACTTGACTTAAATGCTAAAATAAATCACACTAAAAAGTAATGAGAAATCCTGCCTTGCCCAGCCGAAGCTTCATGCGAAGGTGGGCCCAAAGAAAGCTTCTAGCTTCTAACTTCTGGCTTCTAACTCTTGCTTTTATGCTATTTGCTATTTTCTATTTTCTGTTTGCTATTGCTCCTGTTCATGCGCAATCTCAATCTTCTACCGTCAACGTTTTAAATACTAATCCTGATGTTGAGAAAAATCTTCACAATGTAACTCAAATTGTGATGATGGAGACGATGTCTGCAATGATGTGCCAGCTAACTGGTCGTGATCCGTTAAGCCCTAATCAAAAATGCCTTGGGGTTGATCCAGAAACAGGAAAGATTGGATTCGTAGGAAACGGGGGCGGGATGATTAGTGTTATGGGTACTCTAATTAGCTATACTTTTGTTCCTCCAGTCTCAAGTACGCAATACATATCTTACCTTAAAAACAATTTCGGCCTAATAAAACCTATTTACGCACAAACTTCTGCCGAATGTAAAGGTCCCGGAATGGGATTTTGCGGATTGAAACCCGTGATTTTACTTTGGGCAACAATGCGGAACTTTGCTTATCTAATCTTCATACTGCTTTTCGTTGTATTAGGCCTTGCCATAATGCTCCGGATCCATATTGATCCAAGGACCGTAATGACAGTTCAAAATCAAATCCCAAAAATCATAGTAGGACTTTTGCTGGTAACTTTTTCTTTTTCTATAGCAGGGCTTCTGGTTGATACTATGTATGTTGCTTCATATCTTTTAGGATCAGTTATTGCTTCAGCAGATGTAGACCGCGGACAACAAGATTTTAGAAAAATTGTCACAGCAAGCAATACCTTTGATGCAGCCAATAAATCTTATACCGGAGGAGTGTTTGGGATTGTTACGGATGGTAGTCAAACAATTCATGGACTTGTGAATAATCTTTTTCTTGGTCCAAAACCGGAGGATAACTTTGCAAATAAATTCGGTAACGTTGAAGGTGTAGGCGGCCCGCTGGTGGGCATACTAAGTACGTTCATTGAAGTTCTGGCCAACATTATAATTGGTATTGCAGTTATCTATATATTAATAAAACTTTGGATAATTCTTGTTTTGTCCTACATAAACATTTTGCTTGATGTTATTTTTGCACCATTCTGGTTTTTACTAGGACTTTTGCCGGGCTCTGAAATGGGAATTGGCGGCTGGTTTAAGGATATGCTTGCTAATTTAGCAGTCTATCCGGCTACAATTGCTATGCTCATGCTTGCTAACGTGTTCCTCCATGCGCTTAGAGGTGCAGATGGTGCATTGTTTGTTCCCCCTGTTTTAGGAAATGCTCATAGCGCAAATGAGATTTCAGGACTTATAGGGCTTGGGTTTTTCTTTATGCTTCCTAATGTACTTCAAATCATGAAAGGTGCATTTAAAGCTCCTAAGATTGATCTTGGCCCTGTATTTGCTCCGGCAGGTGAGGCAGTCGGAACA
>JBBTWB010000113.1:0-1849 GCA_038078635.1 Patescibacteria group bacterium
CAGAATAATACTATGGAAATTGTTGGATTAAGAACTATGCTCTCATCCGACGTCATGAGAAAAAATAAATCTAAACTTACTGTTTCAATGGGACTTGACGTATCAGGAAATCCGATAACTGCCGATCTTGGCAGAATGCCCCATGTCTTGGTAGCAGGAACTACAGGTTCCGGAAAATCCGTTCTAATAAATTCATTTATCTCATCTCTTCTGTTCCGCGCAAGTCCTGAAGAGGTAAAATTAATTTTAATTGATCCTAAGAGAGTTGAGTTAACAAGCTATAATGGAATTCCTCACCTTATGGTGCCGGTTATTGTAGAGGTTGAAAAAATTCTTTCAGCTCTTAAGTGGGCCACGAATGAAATGGACAGAAGATATAAAACATTTGCTGAGCGTGGAGTCAGAAATATAGACAGTTATAATGAGTTGGCAGGATTTCAGGCTCTTCCATACATAGTCATTTTCGTTGATGAGTTAGCAGATCTTATGATGTTTGCACCGGTTGAGGTAGAGGATACTGTTGCCAGACTTGCGCAAATGGCAAGAGCCACCGGAATTCATTTGGTAGTTTCAACCCAGCGCCCTTCAGTGGATGTTATAACAGGACTTATTAAAGCAAACATTCCGTGTAGGATTGCATTTAACGTTTCCTCAATGATTGACTCCCGTGTAATAATTGATGGGCCCGGAGCTGAAAAACTGCTTGGCCGCGGAGATATGCTTTATATTCCACCTGATCAGGCAAAGCCAACTCGCATTCAAGGTGCTTTTGTTTCAGATAAGGAAGTCAAGAAGTTAGTAGAATTTCTGAAATCCAAATCTCCGGCCGTTGAGTATACTGAAGAAATTGTTTCTACTCCTTATGCTCCAAGAGGATCAATTCTTGCCTCAGCCGGAGCAGATGGAAAAGATACAATGTTTGCAAATGCAGTACAAATCATTTGCGAGTATGATAAGGCTTCAGCTTCTCTTCTTCAAAGGCGCCTTTCTATAGGGTATTCCAGGGCTGCTAGAATCTTAGATCAGTTAGAAGCTGCAGGAATAGTGGGAAGATCTGACGGGAGTAAGCCAAGGGATGTTCTTATTAAGGACCCAAGCCAAATTTTAGGTGAAACCCCACAAGAACAGCAATAAAACTTCTTATGGTTACAATCGGACAAAAGTTTGCAGAGGAAAGGCGTAGGCAGGGATTAACTCTTGCAGAGATTTCCCGTTCCACTAAAATCAGAGAAGAATTTTTAAGAGATATCGAAAAGGGAGATTTCAAAGCTCTTCCGTCCGCTTCTTATGCTTATGGTTTTGTGCGTAACTATGCAAAATTTTTAGGCCTCCCTGTTGATAAATCATTGGCAATTTATAGACGTGAGTTTGATGAAAAAAAATCAATCGATGTGCTGCCCCGCGGCTTTACAAACCCGAAAGAATATAGAGTTACCAGATTTAAGATTAATAGAAGCACGATTTTAATCGGTTTTGTCTTTGTAATTGTATTGATATTTTTACTTTTTCAATATAGATCTGCAATATTTGCTCCGGAAATTAAAGTTGATTATCCTAAAGAAAATTCTACTGTAAATTCTCTGACAATTGAAGTAAAAGGGAAAACCGACCCTGATGCGACTCTTTTTGTCAATGATGATCAGGTATCTCTTGATAATAGCGGAAGTTTTAGAAAACAAGTTACTGTTTTTCCCGGCAAATCAACCATAATGTTTAAAGCGGAAAATAGATTTGGGAAAGTAACTATTCTAAAAAGGGATATAACGGTAAAACCGGGCTATTGACCCCACCCATCTTAGCACTCAGCTTTTCAATTCTATTCGAATACGCTTCGTGCTGCGATTTGGGA
>JBBTWB010000113.1:1859-7566 GCA_038078635.1 Patescibacteria group bacterium
TTCTTCCAGTCCTTCTTTTGTCTTTGCAAGATCAATTATGTGGATTCCGTCGCGGGCTTCAAAAATAAAATCGCGGGCTTTAGGATTTGAGCGAGTTACCTGGTGGCCAAAGTGGCACCCTGCTTCGAGAAGTGCTTGTAACGTAATTTCTTCAATAATCAATTGAATCTCCTCCACAACTTACTTCTCGCCTTACCTACTATTCGTAGCGCGGCTCGAAGAGCGTTTGTTGAGGGGTTTTCGTCGGAAGTTTGCCGAGTTCCTTCTTGACACTTAAGTTTTCATGGTATAAGTTATTAAATATGTTTGATCCTGCCCAAATTTTGCTTCTTCTGGTAATAATAATTCTTACCATCCTTCTTTTGGTTTTAGGTATTCAGGTTTTCTTCATTCTTAGAGAGCTTAGATCTACAATCTCAAAAGCAAATAGAGTACTTGATAATACAGGAGACATTACAGAAAGCGTTTCCCAGCCAATTTCGAGTCTCTCGTCTCTTTTAATGGGTTTAAAAGCCGGGGGAGCAGTTGCAGGAATTATGAAGAAATTCTCAGACGCAGGAAAGGAAGAGAAAAATGGGAAGTAATAGGTTTTCGGACGGTTTTTTGCTGGGAGCATTAGTTGGAGGGGCAGCTGTTTTCTTATTTGCCACGAAAAAAGGAAATAAGATATTAAGCGCAATAACCGAACAGGGAATGTCAGGACTTTCGGACTTCATTGAAGATTTGGAAGAAACAAGGGAAGGTTTACGCCCGGTGCCTGAAGAAGCTCCGGAAGAAGAGATGGTATTAGAAACCCCAAAAACTAACGGAGCTAACCCCACAAGTTCCAGGAAAAGATTCTTCAAGAGAAAAACAAAGTAATTTTATAACCCGTACTTTTCTATGTTGGCTTCGTGCTGTGAGAAAGTTTCTGCATAGTGATTTATTCCGTTACCGTCCGTTATGTAATATAGATAGTCGGATTTTGCAGGATTTATTGCTGCTTCCAGACTTGTCAGTCCGGGATTTGAAATCGGTCCGGGCGGAAGACCAGAAACTCTATAAGTATTATATGGTGAGTTTATTGTTTTGTCATTATTTGTAAGTTCTTTTTTCCACCATCTTTTTTCCGCTTCCTGATATCCTAAAATGTATTGAAGAGTTGCATCAATATCAAGCTTCATTCCAAGGCCAAGTCTGTTATTAATAACACTCGATACTAGGGGACGGTCTGCATCATGCTTGGCTTCCCGCTCAATTAAGGAAGCAAGAGTTACAATTTCTTCTTTACTTAAATTTGTTTTTGAAGTATCCAAGGTTTCATATTTAGCATCAAAGTTCTTTCTCATAATATCAGTAATTATTGTTATATCTGCGTCTTTTGGCAGCAAATATGTGTCAGGGAAAAGGTATCCTTCTTTTTCGTCCAGTGCTATATCCCAGGAAGGATCATAATTTGGCATTTTTGCTTTCAGCTGTTCTGCAATTTCCGCCGCCCTTTGTCCTTCCGGAATTGTAATCCAAATGTCCAAAGTTCCATGGGTAAGTCCTGTTGCGATGTCAAAAGCAGACATAGACGGGAATAATCTGTAATCTCCGGCTTCGATTTTACTATCAATTCCAAGTTTTTTTGTAAGAAGAAAAAATACCACAGGGTCTTTAATAAGTCCCTGATCTTTAAGATTTTTGGCAATTGCTCTGACGCCTTGCCCCTGTTCAACTATGAATATTTTAGGAGAGTTATTTTTTGAATCAACTGCGGATGTTCCATTTTTCCACCAGGCAAATGCAATAAAAAATAGTACTATTAATAAACCAAGTGTTATATAGACTCTTTTCATTTAAAGTTTATTATCGGAAAATTCTTTAGTGAGTCTTTTCCTTCCTTCAGATTATACATGGTTTCAGAATAAAAAGTACAGATTGGGTCTCCACGGTTGATTTTCTCGCCAATCTTTTTATTTAAATATATTCCGGATTTTATCATATCAGGAGCCCCTAAAATTCTTGAAATAACTGTAAGATTTTTTACATTGAAACTTTCAATAACGCATACTTTTGGGGAAAGATAGGTATAAGTATATTTTCCGGGCAAAAGATCCTTACTTGTAATTTTTTCATTTCCTCCCTGAGCTTTTATTATTTGTTTCATTTTTGAAAGCGCTAATCCTGATTCAAGCAAATCCTGCGCCCAGTTAAATCCGTTTTTGTATTTTTTTCTTATTGATTCCTGCAGTGTTTTTGGTGAGTCGGCAAGACAAAGCTCAAGAAGACTTCCTGCAAGATTTATGCTTCTTGCTTCAAGATCAAGTGCGCGGTTAGAATCTTGCTCTAATACTAAAAGAGACTCACGGGTTTCAAGTAAAGGACCTATTCCTCTTCCTGCGGGCTCTTCTGTTTTATGAATCAAAACTTCAATTTTTATTTCAAATCTTTTTGCCAAATTTTCAAACTTCTTCTTAAGTATATTGGCGTCATTTACAGTATGCACTTTGACCGATTTGCCGTAAGGAATATCTATTACTACGTGATTACTTCCAAAAGCAACCTTTTTCGCCATTATGGAAATTAAAATTTTGTCGTAGGATTCAAATAGCAGCACTTCTTCAACCTTTATAATCACGTCATCTGCAGGAGCAATATTAAAACTTCCTCCCCAAACGATACATCCATTGGTTTTTTTAACTGTGGCATAGATCTTTTGTTTGGTTAAGTTAACAGGAGCCAGAATTTCCATGTCATCCGCTGTTCCTCCGGCAGTAGTTATGGCCCTACTTGAGCTTTTAGGAATAGTAAAGCCGGCGGCTGCGATAATTGGTACCAATATTAAAGTTGTCCTTGTTCCGGGTACGCCTCCTATTGAATGTTTGTCAGCAACAATACCTGAGAACTTTAATTTCTCTCCGGTTTCAACCATAGCTTTAGTTAAAAAATAAATTTCTTCATCACTAAACCCTTTTGAAAATCCGGAAGCGGCAAAATAAGTGGTTAGAACGTCTCCTAATTTATTCTGCGCAATCTGATCCATTATCGTGAAGATTTCTTTATAGTTAAGTTTCTTTCCGACAAGTTTTTTTCTGATAGCAGCTATTGCCTGATTTTTTTCATCCATTTTTTAATTGATCAACTGCCACCTTTATCGTTCGCTTAATCAACTGCAAAAGCCAGTATAGAGCGCTATTTATTGCCCGGTAAACAGTTGGCCAAATATTAATTAAAAATCTTTTAATCGGTGTTCTTTCCATTATATTTTTTCAAGCCTCGCTTTTACGACGAGTCTTTTCCAAGTTGTGCCCGGGGGCGTGCATGTGATTATAGTTATAAAACTATCTGAGTAGTTTTGAGCAAGAACTGATGTATCTGTCGGTTCAACAACTGTTATGTTTTCAACTTTGTAATTATATTTTATATTGTTGGACTCAACTATTATTTCATCCCCGGTTGTAAGCTTATAAACAGTGGCAAAAATCGTTTTATAATTTTTTGGATCAAAAAGCTGAGGAAGAGTCGAATGACCAAAAATTATTGAGTTTCCCTCTTTAGGAGGTACAGAATCGGCGTTAAATTGCACCAAGTGTTTTGTCAGATCACTATTTTCATTAGTTACCACGGCGTTTTGGATATTTAATTTAGGAATTGAAATTGTATAGTTAGCAACAACATTATTTTTATGACCAAGACCCGGATACCAATTGTAAGCATTTGTATAGTCGGCTCCAACAGAGCTTGCAGCCATTGAAATTAAGTCTCCGATATTAGATGAATTTATTACATTTCCGTTGGGAATTGGAGCTTGGATTTTTTGAGAAGCAAAAACAGGTGCGAAATAAATTTGCCATGAAATCAACGGGAAAAATGTGTATGAAAATAAAAGTATGCCGAGGACAACAACGCCAATACTTAAAAATTTAGCGAACAATCTATAATTTCTATTTTTACCTTTGTAATAAGTTTTACCCATTATTTTTGTATTACCAATTTGATTTTTCCAGCGGAGAAAGGAAGACTGTCTCCAAGGATTGGAAGAGGAGGAAATACTTTTATGTCTACCTTATTTACTTCACTTACCTGGTTTAATAATTCAATTGCATCTTTTGTAGATTTTCCTTTAATCTGGTTTGCTATTTCACTCTGATCAAATTTTGGAACAAGCTTAGCTTTTATCTTAAGTTTTGCAGATGCATTGTCTCCTTTTTCTTTCAGATTTGAGCTTTCAACCTCAACACTTTTTTCATCTACCTCAAGTTTACCGTCACTGTCTTTTAATTTATCTTTTGCAAATAAAACCAAGTCTGAATTTCTATACGAAACTCCGGTATAGCTTATTGTTCCTGTAAGACTAATATCTGTTGCTTCATCTCCTACATCTTTACTGAAACTTTTCCGGTCATATGAAACATCAAGAAAACTCGGCAGTACTTTGGAATCTCCGCCCGCTTTTTTATTAATCTCGTCTTTGGCATCCTGTTCTTTTTGCTTTTGCAGATCTTTTAATAATTTATCCTGGTCCGCTTTTGCAACAACTTTTATATCTTTTTTAGTTCCTCCTGAAAAAGCATTATCATTTTTGGCGGCAACAGAAGACCGGCCGTCTACGCTAAATTTAGTACTGCTTGGAATATTGTAATTGGTTCCAAATTTCTCAGCGGTAACCGCTACATTTGCTTTACCCGGGTCTGTTCCTGAAAATACATCACCGCTCGCGGATGCAACAGTCACGGGTTTATCTGTTAGAAAATTCAAGTCCTTATCTGATTTGACTACCGTTCCTGTGGGAAGAGTGATTCCCGAATCGCTATTATTAAATATAGTAACTGTTCCTTTTGCTTTATCTCCGGTTTCTTTTTTACCCGTAGTTGAGGTAGAAATTTTTCCATCCTCAGAGACTTTTATAAACTTCGCAGCAATTGTGTTACTTGATGCATCCGTAGTGTCGCTTTGTGAGAAAGTCACAGTTTCTGTCTTGTCTGTGTCTTTACCGTTAATTCCAAGAGTAACCGTAGCGGACCTTCCGAAAATAAATACTCCGAGAAGTAGTATTATTATTGCAATTGGAACCACTATTAACAGAAGTCTTTTTCTACTTCCAGCTGCCCCCTGAAGTAATTTTCCAAAGTGAAGTTTTCCTAAAAATCCTTTCATAGACGCCGTCATAGACATTGCATTTGAGGGAAATTGTCTGGTATCTGATTCATTTATTTTTACTTCTTCCGGAATTTCTCCAAATGCTTTTGATATATTTGCATTTGTTAAATTTTCATCAATTGCGGTTTTGGGGACTGCTTTTACGTCAGGTAGAGCTACTGCTTCATCTTTTTTCTTAATATCCGTATCTTCAAATCCAAAATCTTTTGCCGCTTCCGCCAAAGTTTTATCCTCTTCCGACATAACAGCTGAGTTCAGCGCATCAATCACAGGTTCTTTATCTGCTTTTTCGGCATGTGCCAGAGAGCCTTCCAAAACTTCAAATCCCATTTGAGTTGCTGCGCCATTAAGAACTGCGCGTGCGTCAAAATTTGCCGGTAAATTCATTACTTGCGGAGGATGAAGAAAAGGAAGATCTTTGCTCCATTTATGTGCCAAAAATTCCTGCTGGAGTTTTTCACGCCCTCCGTCAAAAAGAATAATGCGGGAAGGCAGTATCTCGGCAGTTGAGAAATGTTTAAGAAGCGTTTCTGTAGTTTTGGTTAGACTGCCTTCAATAGGGCCGCTTTTTGTTTCCACTATC